>NZ_CAWQTY010000175.1:0-39611 GCF_963897815.1 Xenorhabdus sp. Sc-CR9 | reverse complement strand
AGCAGTAGCTACTCGGTATGACAAATTAGCAAGAAATTATGAAAGTCTCGTTGCTTTGGCATTTTCAATCATGTGGCTCCCTATGTGGGTCGATTGAAACATGTACAACAAAGGTCAACACGCTCTAGTCGGTATATAAGAAATCCAACATGATAAAGAGGCGCTATTTTTTAGCGCCTTTTTTTTCGTTAAATCGTTTTTAATTAATGATTCTTATATAGCGATTTATATAAGTAATTTTCGAAACGCGCCAAGGGAACACGGCGGGTTCGTTGATCTTCAGGAGAAACTGAATACGAAGAGATAAATTGGATGAAAGCGATTTGCTGTCCGCTGGCAGCAGTTAAAAAACCTGCCAGATTATAAACCCCTTGTAATGATCCCGTTTTGGCAAATACCTTACCATCAACACCTGCTTCATGCAGTCCGGGACGATAAGCCAGAGTACCATCATATCCCGCTTTAGGTAGCATTGAGATAAAGTCTAATTCATTATCGTGCAGGGCAATAAACTGTAATATTTCCATCATGGTTGCGGGTGAGATCAAATTGTGGCGCGAAAGGCCGGAACCATCTGCCATGACGGTATTACCTAAATTAATGCCTGTTTTTTGTTTCAAAATCTGACGAACCGCATCAGAACCTGCATGCCATGTTCCGGGAACATTAAAATACCGATGGCCCAGAGTACGAAAGATTGTATCTGCAATCATGTTATCTGACTTTTTCAACATAATTTTTAGCATATCATGCAGCGGTGCTGATTGATTCAGGGCGAGGATTTTTTCTGGGTGCTGAGGGGTCGATTGGCGCCGCATATAACCTTTTAATTCAATGCCTGCAATATTCAACTCATTTTTCAGTAGCTTGCCCGCATAACTAGCTCCATTTTGGATGGCAAAAGCCAGTGGTAGCGGCTCATCACGCTTAGTCAGGCACCCCGTTAAGATATATCGATTCAATTCACCTGCCGTGACATCAAGTTCACAGTATTTTGCTTCTGGTGAGCCTTTGGGTAATGTTTTTACTTCACTCAGTACACTGACAGGGTAAAAAGAGGGAACCTGAACAGATGCCAGTTCGCCGGATTGCCCTGAGCTGTAAAGTGAAACCGAAAAGCAGTTTTTATCTATGATTGCAGCGGCCGGAGGGGAACTGAAACATTGAGTCATGTCATTCCATACCCATCCTGGAGCTTTATCGTGGCTGGCGAAAATAGAAATATCTATGATGAGATCACCATCGATCTGTTTTATGCCAGACTGTTTTAATGCTTCAACCATACTACGCAATTGTGAACGCGTTAGCATCGGGTTACCGACAAAACGCGCTGTCAGATTACCTTTTAATATGCCATCTGAGATATTAGCATCACTTTCCAGTGTTGTTACAAAACGGTAATCCTTACCAAGCTGCAGTAAGGCGGCTAATGCCGTTACAATTTTCTGTGTACTGGCAGGTAATGCCAGTTGTTGTCCGTGATAATCAATTAAAGGGGTTTTTGAGCCGACTTTTTGGGCGATAAATGAAAAATGAGTTCCCGCAGGCAAATATTGGGTGCCTTCCTCAATTGCAGAGGCATTTGCACTGAAAATACTCAGGCTTAGACTGAGTATACAAGCTATTCTGCTGGTAATTTTTAAAAGAGCCATAGATCTCGCATATGAAGGTAGGTTTGTTTCAACAAGGTTTATATTAATAATACTAAGGTGCAATTCAGAGAAAAGTAAACGATGATCCATCATCAACTCTACGTTAGAATGATAGATTAGCAGGTAAAATATGTATGTGAATTCCAGATTATGCTGGTTTTACATTCCTTTTATTTTCTGGAGGCCCGCCTGATAGGGTGTGCTCATTGTGCTGTTATTTGCAAAAATCAGGAAGATGTTGTTTGGGCTTAGGATTGATTTAGAGGTTTGATAAATGAAACAAATTCCGATGACGGTACGTGGCGCGGATAAATTGCGCGAAGAATTAGAATATTTGAAAAATGTACGTCGCCCTCAAATTATTGCCGCAATCGCTGATGCGCGTGAGCACGGTGATTTGAAAGAGAATGCAGAATATCATGCCGCTCGTGAGCAGCAGGGCTTCTGTGAAGGCCGTATTCAGGAAATTGAGGCCAAACTTTCTAATGCACAAGTGATTGATGTTACGAAGATAACCAATAACGGTCGTGTGATTTTTGGGGCAACGGTAACGGTATTGAATGTGGACTCTGATGAAGAGCAAACCTATCGTATAGTGGGTGATGATGAGGCGAATATCAAAGAAAATCTTCTTTCTGTGAATTCACCGATTGCCCGTGGCCTGATTGGTAAAGAAGTGGATGATGTTGTTGTGATCACTACGCCAGGCGGCCAAGTTGAATACGAAGTTTTGAACGTGGATTATCTCTGATAAATACCATGGATTGGCTAAGATATAAGATGCTGATAGAGAAAAAAGGCCAGATCTGGCCTTTTTTCTCTCATGGTAGATACATATGGCACTTTTATATAAATATGCCGTGATTATTTAGGTAGACTAATCTTGCGCTCTTTTGATGGGCGGTAGAGAACTAATATTTTTCCAATGATTTGCACATTATATGCACCAGTTTCACGAACAATCGCTTCAGCGATCAAAGTTTTGATTTCACGGTCTTCGCCTGCAACTTTGACTTTGATAAGCTCGTGATGCGAAAGAGTTTGTTCGATTTCAGCCAATACGCCTTCAGTCAGTCCGTTGTTGCCAATCATAACGACAGGCTTTAATGAATGAGCAAGGCTTTTCAGGTATTGAACTTGTTTCTTGTTAAGAGTCATTGTTTTTTGCTTAGTTGGGATTGAAAACGACATATTCTACCGCCATCTGATATCTATCACCATAAAAGTGTGGTGTGGTTTGATAAGAGAGCGCAAAAAATAAGGCTCTCTATTAGTATAGTTGGAAAGAACAATGGCCAATAAAAAACGTTCAGCAAGCTCAAGTCGCTGGTTACAGGAACATTTTAGTGATAAATATGTTCTTCAGGCGCAGAAAAAGGGGCTTCGCTCTCGCGCTTGGTTTAAACTTGATGAGATACAGCAAAGCGACAAAATCTTTAAACCGGGCATGACCGTTGTTGATTTAGGCGCTGCCCCGGGAGGGTGGTCTCAATATGTAGTTAGTCAGATTGGTAATAGCGGGCGGATTATTGCTTGCGATCTTTTACCGATGGATCCGATAGTTGGGGTCGATTTCCTTCAAGGAGATTTTCGTGATGAACTTGTATTGAAAACATTGCTTGAGAGAGTTGGTGATAATAAAGTCCAGGTCGTCATGTCGGATATGGCTCCCAATATGAGTGGAACCCCCGCGGTCGATATTCCCCGATCCATGTATCTGATTGAGTTAGCATTGGATATGTGTCGTGATGTGCTGGCCCCTGGGGGTAGTTTTATTGTCAAAGTGTTTCAGGGAGAGGGCTTTGATGAATACCTGAGGGAAATACGCTCCCTTTTTACGAAGATAAAAATTCGTAAGCCAGAAGCTTCGCGGGCACGATCACGTGAAGTATACATTGTAGCGACAGGGCGGAAAGTATAGTACCCTGACTACTATTTGTTAACACAGTTGTAATATGAGGTTAATCCCTTGAGTGACATGGCGAAAAACCTGATTCTCTGGTTAGTCATCGCAGTTGTCTTGATGTTATTGTTTCAGAGTTTTGGTCCCAGCGATTCTAGCGGTCGTAGGGTGGATTACTCTAACTTCATCAATGAGATATCACAGAATCAAGTAAGCGAAGTACGTATTTCGGGTCGTGACATTGATTTCACTAAGAAAGACAACGGTGGAAAATACAGCACTTATATGCCAATTCAGGATGAGAAGCTGCTGGATACCCTACTCAATAAACAGGTAAAAGTTGTCGGTGAACCACCAGAACAACAAGGCCTGTTGGCGACCCTCTTTATTTCATGGTTCCCAATGCTACTGCTGATTGGTGTCTGGATCTTCTTTATGCGCCAAATGCAAGGTGGTGGCGGTAAAGGGGCGATGTCTTTTGGCAAAAGCAAAGCCCGTATGTTGACAGAAGATCAGATCAAAACCACTTTTGCTGATGTTGCTGGTTGTGACGAAGCAAAAGAAGAAGTCGGTGAATTGGTTGAGTATCTGCGTGAGCCAGGCCGTTTCCAAAAACTGGGCGGTAAGATCCCGAAAGGTATCTTGATGGTTGGTCCTCCAGGTACAGGTAAAACGCTGCTGGCGAAAGCCATCGCTGGTGAAGCGAAAGTGCCTTTCTTCACTATTTCTGGTTCTGACTTCGTTGAAATGTTTGTTGGTGTGGGTGCTTCCCGTGTTCGTGACATGTTTGAACAGGCGAAAAAAGCAGCTCCTTGTATCATCTTTATTGACGAAATAGATGCGGTAGGTCGCCAGCGTGGTGCCGGTCTGGGTGGTGGGCACGATGAACGTGAACAAACACTGAACCAGATGTTGGTTGAAATGGATGGCTTTGAAGGTAACGAAGGTATTATCGTTATCGCAGCAACTAACCGGCCTGATGTTTTGGACCCTGCATTGCTACGTCCTGGCCGTTTTGACCGTCAAGTTGTGGTTGGTTTGCCTGACGTTCGTGGTCGTGAGCAAATACTGAAAGTCCATATGCGCCGTATTCCGCTGGATACGGACATTGATGCATCTATCATCGCCCGTGGTACACCTGGTTTCTCTGGTGCTGATTTGGCAAACCTTGTGAATGAAGCTGCTTTGTTTGCAGCTCGTGGTAACAAGCGTGTTGTCTCTATGGTTGAGTTTGAAAAAGCCAAAGATAAGATCATGATGGGTGCGGAACGTCGTTCAATGGTTATGACGGAGGAACAGAAAGAAGCCACCGCGTATCATGAAGCTGGGCATGCCATTATTGGTCGTCTGGTGCCAGAACACGATCCTGTTCATAAAGTTACTATTATTCCTCGCGGTCGTGCGTTGGGTGTAACTTTCTTCTTGCCAGAAGGTGATCAGATCAGTGCAAGTCGTCAGAAATTGGAAAGCCAGGTTTCAACTTTGTACGGTGGACGCTTAGCTGAAGAAATTATCTATGGTGTAGACAGTGTTTCTACAGGTGCGTCCAATGATATTAAGGTGGCAACATCTATTGCACGCAACATGGTGACACAGTGGGGCTTCTCAGAAAAACTGGGACCATTGCTGTATGCGGAAGAAGAAGGTGAAGTTTTCCTCGGTCGTTCCGTTGCTAAAGCGAAACATATGTCTGAAGACACCGCGCGTTTAATTGATCAGGAAGTGAAAGCTATCGTTGATCGTAATTATATACGTGCACGTCAGATTCTGATGGATAATCTGGATATTCTTCATTCTATGAAAGATGCGTTGATGAAATATGAAACTATCGATGCACCTCAGATTGATGACCTGATGAATCGAACAAACGTACGTCCACCAGCAGGTTGGGAAGGTGATAAAAATGGTAGCAATAACCGCCATACTCCATCATCTCCACAACAAACAGCGAAACCTGCAGATGATAATCCTACCGCATAACGTGGTTAAGAGTTTATCAAGCCAAAGGTAATGACGAATTATTGCCCTTGGATTTGGTCGATTGTACTTCTTAAACCCCAGGTGAACCTGGGGTTTTGACATTAAGGCTCCCTAGCGATGAAACTGACAGCCAGAGGCTGTGTCCTCGACCTTTCCTGCCCACAAGTAATGGGAATTCTGAATGTTACTCCCGATTCTTTCTCTGATGGTGGAACACATGATACTTTTGATATGGCATTGGAACATGCCGCGAAGATGATCGAGGAAGGTGCAACTATTATTGATGTGGGAGGAGAGTCGACACGTCCTGGCGCGGATGAGGTAAGTGAACAGGAAGAGTTGGATCGCGTTATTCCCGTGATTG
This sequence comes from Xenorhabdus sp. Sc-CR9, assembly GCF_963897815.1. Taxonomy (NCBI): domain Bacteria; kingdom Pseudomonadati; phylum Pseudomonadota; class Gammaproteobacteria; order Enterobacterales; family Morganellaceae; genus Xenorhabdus; species Xenorhabdus sp. Sc-CR9. The sequence continues at coordinate 33,712 of NZ_CAWQTY010000175.1, read as the reverse complement.
AGGCTTTAACTGAGCGTTTTGATGTTTGGATCTCTGTGGATACCTCAAAAGCTGTAGTAATGCGAGAATCAGCAAGAGCCGGAGTCCATATTATCAACGACATTCGGGCCTTGCAGGAGCCAGGGGCACTTGATGCAGCAGTACAAACTGGGTTGCCTGTGTGTTTGATGCACATGCAGGGACAACCTCGTACAATGCAAACAGAGCCTCATTATGAAGATGTCGTATCAGAAGTGAAATCATTCCTGAGACGGCAAATTGAGCTTTGTGTTGCGGCAGGCATCGCAAAAAATAACCTGATCCTTGATCCTGGTTTCGGTTTTGGTAAGAACTTATCGCATAATTATCAGTTATTGGCTCATTTGCAGGAACTCCATCATTTAGGCTTGCCGATTTTGGCGGGTATGTCACGTAAGTCCATGATTGGCCAATTACTTCATGTATCTCCGGAAGAACGTGTAACAGGAAGTGTTGCTTGTGCTGTGATAGCGGCCATGAAGGGTGCTCAGATTATCCGTGTGCATGATGTAGAAGAAACCGTTCAGGCAATGAAAATTGTTCAGGCAACGCTATCTACAATCAACTGATATCCGAAAAGAAATACGCTGTAAGCAAAGAATATGTTCAGCAAAGGAAAAGAAATTTATGAGTAACCGTAAATATTTTGGTACTGATGGTATCCGTGGCAGAGTAGGTAATACCCCAATTACTCCTGACTTTGTATTGAAATTGGGCTGGGCTGCGGGAAAAGTACTGGCTCGTCATGGTTCTCGAAAAATTATCATTGGTAAAGATACCCGAATCTCTGGTTATATGCTGGAATCTGCACTCGAAGCCGGATTGGCAGCCGCAGGATTATCCGCATCCTTTACTGGCCCAATGCCGACGCCTGCTGTGGCCTATCTGACACGTACTTTCCGCGCAGAGGCTGGCATTGTCATCTCAGCCTCTCACAATCCTTACTACGATAATGGCATTAAATTCTTCTCCATTGATGGCACTAAATTGCCTGATGATGTTGAAGAAGCTATTGAAGCAGAAATGGAGAAGCCGCTGACCTGTGTGGAATCTGCCGAATTGGGTCGAGCAAATCGAATTGTTGATGCGGCGGGCCGCTACATTGAATTTTGCAAAGGTACATTCCCCAGTGAACAAAGCTTAAATGGATTAAAAATTGTACTGGATTGTGCCAATGGCGCTACTTACCATATCGCTCCGAATGTTCTCAGAGAGCTGGGCGCAGAAGTTATTACCATTGGTTGTGAGCCGAATGGTATTAATATCAACGAAGAGTGTGGTGCAACAGACGTTCGTCTATTGCAGAAGCGCGTACTGGAAGAACAGGCAAATGTTGGTCTGGCATTTGATGGTGACGGCGACCGTATCATTATGGTTGATCATCTGGGTCACAAAGTTGATGGTGATCAAATCCTTTATATCATTGCGCGTGAAGCACTGAGACACGGACAGTTGCGTGGTGGAGCTGTGGGTACGTTGATGAGTAATATGGGTCTGGAACTGGCACTGAAGCAGCTTGGCATCCCGTTTGAACGTGCAAAAGTCGGTGATCGCTATGTATTGGAGAAGTTGCAGGAAAAAGGCTGGCGCTTAGGGGCAGAAAATTCAGGACATGTGATTTTATTGGATAAAACCACGACCGGTGATGGTATTGTTGCTGGATTGCAAGTCCTGAGTGCAATGGTGCGCAACAATATGAGCCTGCATGATCTGTGTAGTGGAATGAAGCTGTTACCTCAAATTTTGGTTAATGTTCGTTTTGCAGGTAATACCGATCCTCTGCAATCAGAGTCTGTACTTGAAGCCGTTAAATCAGTAGAAATTGAATTGAATGGTCGCGGTCGTGTTCTGCTGCGTAAATCAGGCACAGAGCCACTGATCCGGGTAATGGTAGAAGGTGAAGATGAAGAACAGGTCACAACATTGGCGCATCGTATTGCTGATGCCGTGAAAAAAATGGGGTAATTTGTTGGTTTTTTCTTCGATCAGTATCAGTATTTGAAATTAATCTTGCTTGTCTGAAAGGCTTTGGTTAGTATTCACACCCGCTCAATAAGTTAATTTTTCTAATTCTGAGCGGGTGATGCACTGTAAGGTCGCGACGAAATTGTGGTAAATCCCACGAGGAAACGGGTACAACATATGTATGAAGCTCTTTTAGGTATATTCTTGCTGGTTGGTCTCGGGCTAATTGCTCTGGTTCTGCTACAGCAGGGGAAAGGTGCTGATATGGGTGCTTCTTTCGGTGCGGGTGCATCTAATACACTGTTTGGTTCATCGGGTTCTGGTAACTTTATGACCCGTATGACAGCTATTCTGGCGACGTCGTTTATTGTTATCAGCTTGATTCTTGGTAACATGACCAGCAACAAAACTGGCTCCAGCAGCAAATGGGATAACTTGGCTGAACCAACGAAAGTTGAGAAACAAGCGGATATTCCGGCAGCGCCAGTAAAGTCAAATAGTGAGATCCCTCAGTAAATTTCAGTAACAGAATTGAAGTAGGATTGTTGATTTAAATAGTTAGTATAAAGAACTATTAAAATAACAGTTCTATAAAAAATCAGTGCCGAGGTGGTGAAATTGGTATACACGCTACCTTGAGGTGGTAGTGCCTAAACAACGGGCGTACGGGTTCAAGTCCCGTCCTCGGCACCATTAATCTAGAAACTTGCGTTTTTAGTATTATCAGCGTAAGATTTGCCACGTTTTCGAACGCGGGATGGAGCAGCATGGTAGCTCGTCGGGCTCATAACCCGAAGGTCGTCGGTTCAAATCCGGCTCCCGCAACCACTTCTTAACAATATATATCTTTTCCAGAGTAGTCATTCAGCAGCCGTTAAGATATCGATCCTAATTTGCAAGGTTGCTTTGAAAGATATGAAAAGAAGTTGGTTGAGACCGTTGACAGTAAATAGGGTCCAGTTGCATAAAGCCCCGAGTATCGGGGTTTTTTGTTATTTGACAGCAGAACTACTGGGCTAATATAGCCCTTTTTTTATGTCTTGGGGGTGGGCTTGTCCACATTAGAGCAAAAATTAACAGAGATGATTTTAGCACCAGTTGAAGCTTTGGGTTTTGAATTAGTGGGCCTGGAGTTTATTCGCGCACGAGTATCAACGCTGCGGGTCTATATTGATAGTGAAGAGGGTATCACTGTTGATAATTGTGCTGATGTTAGCCACCAGGTCAGTGCAGTGCTTGATGTTGAAGATCCGATCTCTGTGCTTTATAACCTGGAAATATCTTCGCCGGGGCTTGAGCGTCCGCTATTTAAGGCTGAGCATTATCAGCGTTTCTTAGGGGAAGAAGTCAATTTGGTTTTACGCATGGCAATGCAGAACCGCCGCAGATGGCAAGGTATCATTAAGGCTGTTGATGGTGAAATGATAACGGTTACGGTGGATGGAAAAGACGAAGTGTTCGCACTGAGCAACATCCAGAAAGCGAACCTGGTACCCCACTTTTAACGTTCGGATGAGGCAACTAGGATGAATAAAGAAATTCTGGCTGTTGTGGAAGCGGTTTCTAATGAAAAATCTCTCCCTCGTGAAAAAATCTTCGAAGCATTAGAGATTGCACTGGCGACAGCCACCAAGAAAAAGTATGAGCAGGAAATTGATGTTCGCGTTTGTATCGATCGTAAATCTGGCGATTTCGATACCTTCCGCCGTTGGTTAGTTGTTGAAGAAGTCACTCTGCCGACTCGTGAAATTACGCTGGACGCTGCAAAATATGAAGACCCAGAAATTGATCTGGGTGGTTATATTGAAGATCAAATTGAATCAGTAACTTTTGATCGTATCACAACTCAGACGGCAAAACAGGTTATCGTACAGAAAGTACGTGAAGCTGAACGTGCGATGGTAGTTGATCAATTCCGTGAGCAGCAAGGTGAAATCGTGACTGCTCAGGTCAAAAAAGTGAATCGCGAAAACATTACCCTAGATTTGGGTAATAATGCTGAAGCGGTTATTTTACGTGAAGACATGTTACCACGGGAAAATTTCCGTCCGGGTGACCGTGTGCGCGGTGTTCTGTATGATGTTCGTCCAGAAGCACGCGGTGCACAGCTTTTCATCACTCGTTCTCGTCCAGAGATGTTGGTTGAACTGTTCCGCATCGAAGTACCTGAAATTGGTGAAGAGATCATTGAGATCAAAGCTGCTGCCCGTGATCCGGGTTCCCGTGCGAAGATTGCAGTAAAAACCAACGACAAGCGCATTGACCCAGTTGGTGCCTGCGTAGGTATGCGTGGTGCAAGGGTACAAGCCGTTTCCAGCGAGCTGGGCGGTGAAAGAATTGACATTGTGTTGTGGGACGATAACCCTGCACAGTTCGTCATTAATGCAATGGCTCCGGCAGATGTTGCATCTATTGTTGTTGATGAAGACAACTGTACAATGGATGTTGCCGTCGAAAACAGCAATCTGGCTCAGGCGATCGGCCGTAATGGTCAAAACGTTCGTCTGGCAGCTCAGCTGTTGAAAAAGCATCGTGGTGATGACAAGTGGGAACTGAATGTCATGACTGCGGAAGAGCTACAAGCGAAGCATCAGGCAGAAGCTCATGCTTCTATTGATACATTTACTAAGCATCTCGACATTGATGAAGATTTCGCCACCGTATTGGTCGAGGAAGGTTTCTCTACACTGGAAGAATTGGCTTACGTACCAATCAATGAACTTCTGGCAGTAGAAGGTCTTGATGAAGAAACCGTTGAAGTTCTTCGTGAACGTGCAAAAGCGGCCTTGACAACGCTGGAACTGGCTCAGAAAGAGAGTCTTGGTGATCAGCAACCTGCCGAAGATTTATTGAATCTGTCTGGCATGGATCGTACTTTGGCGTTTAACCTGGCTGTCCGTGGCATCTGTACTCTGGAAGATCTTGCCGAGCAGGGTATCGACGACTTATTTGATATCGAAGGACTGAATGATGAGAAAGCAGGAGAACTCATTATGGCAGCCCGTAATATCTGTTGGTTTGGCGATGATGCATAAATAAACTGTAGCAGGAAGGAACAGAATGACAGAGGTAACCGTAAAACTACTGGCAGAAGAGATCCAGACATCGGTAGAGCGTCTAATCCAGCAATTTTCTGACGCTGGCATTCAGAAAACCGCAACTGACTCTGTTTCCCAGAAAGAAAAAGAATCTTTGCTGGCCCATTTGAACCGCGAACAAGGTGGTTCTGGCGGCCAGCCAGGTAAATTAACACTACAGCGTAAAACGCGTAGTACACTGAACGTTCCTGGCACCGGTGGCAAAAGTAAATCGGTAGCGATTGAAGTCCGCAAAAAACGCACATATGTAAACCGCGATGCAGTTGAACAAGCTACAGCGGAAGAACAGGCGAAGCGTGAAGCGGAAGAGCAAGCTCGGCGCGAGGTAGAAGAGAAGGCGCGGCTTGAAGCTGAAGCGAAAGAATTCGCAGAAGAGCAAGCTAAACGTGAAGCAGAAGAAAAGGCGAAGCGTGAAGCAAAAGAGAGCGCTCAACGTGAAGCAGAAGAAAAAGCCAAGCGTGAAGAGGCTGAATTGCCTCAGCGTGAGGCGGCGGAAAATGAAAAAGTGACTAAGCAACATACCGAAAATAAACAAAAATCAGTTCAGACTGAATCTGCCGCGCAAAATGAAAAAGCGCGTCGTGAAGCTGAAGCAGCGGATTTAAAACGCAAAGCTGAAGAAGAAGTGCGCCGTAAGGTTGAAGAGGAAGCTAAACGTGTTGCAGAAGAAGCACGTCGAATGGCAGAAGAAAATAAAGACAAATGGTCTAATGACTCTGAAGCTAGTGACAGCAGCGACTACCATGTAACAACTTCCCGTTACGCCCGTGACGCGGAAGATGAAAATGACGCCAAAGTTGAAGGCGATCGCCGTTCCCGCACTCGTGGTGGCAAAGCTGCCCGCCAGAAGAAAAATAATAAGCATTCTGAATCGAAAGCTGATCGCGAAGAAGCCCGCGCAGTAGGCCGTAATAAGGGCAAACAGCGTAAGCCGAGTACCTTACAGCAAAGCTTCACCAAACCTGTTGCAGCCGTTAACCGTGATGTAGTGATTGGTGAGACAATCACTGTCGCTGAACTGGCTAACAAAATGGCGGTTAAAGGTTCCCAAGTCATTAAAACGATGATGAAGATGGGTGCCATGGTGACCATCAACCAAGTCATTGATCAGGAGACTGCGCAAGTAGTTGCCGAAGAAATGGGGCATAAGGTTATTTTGCGCCGTGAAAACGAGCTGGAAGAAGCGCTGATGAGTGATCGTGATACTGGCGAGACACAGGCAGAATCCCGTGCGCCAGTTGTCACCATCATGGGTCACGTTGACCACGGTAAAACCTCCCTGCTGGATTATATCCGTTCCACTAAAGTGGCTTCCGGAGAAGCGGGTGGCATTACCCAGCACATTGGTGCGTATCATGTGAAAACTGAAAAAGGCATGATCACCTTCCTGGACACTCCAGGTCATGCTGCTTTTACTTCTATGCGTGCTCGTGGTGCGAAAGCAACGGATATCGTAGTTCTGGTGGTGGCTGCGGATGACGGCGTGATGCCTCAGACTATAGAAGCTATCCAGCATGCTAAAGCGGCCAGCGTTCCTGTTGTTGTTGCAGTGAACAAAATTGATAAGCCAGAGGCAGATCCTGATCGCGTTAAGAATGAACTTTCACAGTACGGCATCATTTCTGAAGAATGGGGCGGTGAAACTCAGTTCATCAACGTTTCTGCTAAGGCAGGTATTGGCATTGATGAGCTGCTGGAAGCAATTCTGCTTCAGGCTGAGGTTCTTGAACTGCAAGCCGTACGTACCGGTATGGCAAATGGTGTGGTTATCGAATCCTTCTTGGATAAAGGCCGTGGCCCAGTTGCGACCATTCTGGTTCAGTCTGGTACCCTGAACAAGGGTGACATCGTCTTGTGCGGCTTCGAATATGGCCGTATCCGCGCGATGCGTAACGAACTTGGTCGTGAAGTAACATCTGCTGGCCCATCTATGCCAGTGGAAATCTTGGGATTGTCCAATGTTCCATCTGCGGGTGATGAAGCGACTGTTGTTCGTGACGAGAAAAAAGCACGTGAAGTGGCTCTGTACCGTCAGGGTAAATTCCGTGAAGTGAAATTGGCTCGTCAGCAGAAATCCAAGCTGGAAAACATGTTTGCTAACATGGAAGAAGGTAAGGCATCTGAACTGAATATCGTTCTGAAAACTGATGTTCAGGGTACATGCGAAGCAATTTGTGACTCATTGCTGAAACTGTCTACTGATGAAGTGAAAGTGAAAATCATCGGTTCTGGCGTGGGCGGCATTACTGAAACTGATGCAACACTGGCAGCAGCTTCTAATGCAATTATTCTGGGCTTCAACGTTCGTGCTGATGCTTCTGCACGTCGTATTATTGAAAATGAAAGCTTGGATCTGCGTTATTACTCCGTTATCTATAGTTTGATTGATGAAATCAAACAGGCGATGAGCGGTATGCTGGCTCCAGAATTCAAACAGCAGATCATGGGTCTTGCCGAAGTTCGTGACGTATTTAAGTCACCGAAATTTGGTGCAATCGCTGGTTGTATGGTGACCGAAGGTATCATCAAACGTAATAACCCGATCCGTGTCCTGCGTGACAACGTGGTGATTTACGAAGGTGAGTTGGAATCCCTGCGTCGCTTTAAGGATGACGTTAACGAAGTCCGTAATGGTATGGAATGTGGTATTGGTGTGAAGAACTACAATGATGTCCGCGTTGGTGACATGATTGAAGTCTTTGAAGTGATTGAAGTAAAACGCTCCATCGATTAATACCGTTATCTATACCCAATAGATTCATTCCATTCTTGGGGGGCTTAATGCCCCCCAAAATGTCAGGAGATATAACCATGGCAAGAGAATTCAGTCGTACTCAGCGCGTTGCACAGGAAATGCAAAAAGAGATTGCCATCATTTTACAGCGCGAAGTCAAAGATCCCCGTATCGGAATGGCAACCGTTTCTGGTGTTGAAGTTTCCCGTGATCTGGCTTATGCCAAAGTATTTGTGACCTTTCTGAATGTATTGGTAGATGGACATGATTCAGATCGAGTCAAAGAGGGTATCAAAGCGTTGAACGAAGCTTCTGGTTTTATTCGTTCTTTGCTGGGTAAGGCAATGCGCCTGCGGGTCATCCCTGAATTGACTTTTTCTTATGACAGTTCTCTGGTGGAAGGGATGCGCATGTCGAACTTGGTCAGCAACGTTGTGAAAAATGATGAACAACGTCGTGCATCTACGGATCACAACGAGGAAAAGTGATGGGCCGCCGTCGTAGAGGCCGTGCAATACACGGTGTACTGTTGCTGGATAAGCCACAGGATATTTCCTCCAATGATGCGTTACAGAAAGTAAGGCGGATTTTCAATGCCAGCAAGGCAGGGCACACTGGTGCACTGGATCCGCTGGCAACAGGTATGCTGCCGATTTGCCTTGGCGAAGCGACCAAATTTTCCCAATTCTTGCTGGATTCTGACAAACGCTATCGTGTAGTTGCCCGCCTGGGGCAGCGTACGGATACTTCGGATTCACATGGCACCATCATTAGTGAGCGTGCAGTGCATATCACCCAATCTCAGCTTGATGCTGCATTGGATACGTTCCGCGGTGATACCATGCAGGTTCCTTCCATGTATTCTGCATTGAAGCATCAGGGAAAACCGCTGTACGAATACGCCCGTCAGGGAATTGAAGTTGAACGGGAAGCGCGTCCTATTACTGTTTATGAATTGCAATTCATTCGCTGGGAAGAGAATGAGTTGGAATTAGAAATACACTGTTCCAAAGGAACATACATCCGTACCATCACTGATGATTTAGGTGAACTTTTGGGCTGTGGCGCTCATGTGATTTATCTGCGTCGTTTGCAGGTTGCTAATTACCCTAATCAGAGAATGGTAACGCTGGAACAGTTATATGAGTTGAAACAACAAGCTGAAGATCAAGAAATTGAAGCTGGAAAATTGCTTGATCCATTGCTGCTGCCAATGGATACCGCAGTTGTCCATTTTCCGGTGATCCATTTAGCATCTGTGGTTGCGTCTTATTTCAAGCAGGGGCAGCCCGTTCGAAGCAAACACAATTTGGCTTCGGGTGACTGGGTGCGTATCACTGAAGGAGATGAAAATAAATTCATCGGCATTGCGGTGATTGATGATGATGGGCTGGTAGCCCCGCGCCGTCTGGTTGTTGAAACTGAAGCTGAAATTGAATAATGATCGTAACTGACAAGGAATTTAAAGCAGGTAAATTGTGTAAAAGTAATGGATGGCAATGATTGTGCTGTCTTGCGCTTCACCTATTTGCAGCGTAGAATACCGCGTCTATATATGAGTTGCTGAATTAGAGATCGGCACTTGTCATTTTAAATTACACATTTGGAGTTATACTATGTCTCTAAGTACTGCTGCAAAAGCGCAAATTATCGCTGAATTTGGCCGTGGCGCTAACGACAGTGGTTCCAGCGAAGTTCAGATCGCACTGCTGACTAAAGATATCAACCATCTGCAAGGTCACTTTTCCGAGCACAAAAAAGATCACCACAGCCGTCGTGGTCTGCTGAGAAAGGTTGCACAGCGTCGTAAGCTACTGAACTACCTGAAGCGTAAAGATTTGGCTCGCTATACAGCGCTGATTGAGCGTCTGGGTCTGCGTCGCTAATCGATGAGTTTCAGAGAAAAGGGGCCTAATCGGGCCCCTTTTCTTCTAGGAAACCGAATTAAGAGACGTCATATTCGTTTCTAAAGTTTGAACCTCTTCCGCTGCAGTGACTCGCGCGGCTAATGAGAGTCCTTAAAAGAGTAAGCACTGTCATTAGTCGTGAGGGTGTAGCAAGAAGAGACAATCCATTGTTGCTAGCTTAAAGCTTGGCAACACTAACAAAGGAAAATTATTTTGCTGAATCCGATTGTTCGTAAATTCCAGTATGGTCAGCACAGTGTGACTATCGAAACCGGCATGATGGCTCGTCAGGCGACGGCAGCTGTTATGGTAAATATGGATGACACTGCGGTATTCGTTACCGTTGTTGGCCAGAAAAAAGTCAAAGCAGGGCAGGATTTCTTCCCCCTGACTGTCAACTATCAGGAGCGTACTTATGCTGCTGGTCGTATCCCAGGAAGTTTCTTCCGTCGTGAAGGTCGTCCGGGCGAAGGTGAAACTTTGGTTGCCCGCCTGATTGACCGCCCTCTGCGTCCTCTGTTTCCAGGAGGTTTCCTGAACGAAGTCCAAATCATCGCGACTGTAGTTTCCGTTAACCCACAGGTTAACCCTGATATCGTTGCAATGATTGGTGCATCTGCTGCACTGGCACTGTCTGGCATTCCATTCAATGGCCCAATTGGTGCTGCGCGCGTTGGTTATACCAATGGTCAGTATGTATTGAACCCAACTAGCGACGAATTGAAAAGCAGTAGTCTGGATCTGGTTGTTGCGGGTACAGAAAGCGCAGTATTGATGGTTGAATCCGAAGCGGATTTACTGACCGAAGAGCAAATGCTGGGTGCAGTTGTATTTGGTCATGAGCAGCAGCAGATTGTTATTGATAACATCAATGCAATGGTCGCTGAAGTTGGTAAAGAAAAATGGGATTGGACTCCAGAGCCTACCAACCAGCCTCTGCATGAGCGCGTAGTAGAGTTGGCTGAGAGCCGTCTGGGTGACGCCTACCGCATTACTGAGAAACAAGAACGTTACGCTCAGGTTAATACCATCAAAGAAGACGTTTCTGCAATCATCTTAGCTGAATCTGCGGAAAAAGGCGTTGAACTGGAAGAATCAGAAATTCTTGACGTACTCGCTATTCTGGAGAAAAACGTTGTTCGTGGTCGTGTCCTGCGTGGTGAGCCACGTATTGACGGCCGTGAAAAAGACATGGTTCGTGCTCTGGATGTTCGTACTGGCGTGTTGCCACGTACTCATGGTTCATCCCTGTTCACCCGTGGTGAAACGCAGGCACTGGTTGCAGCGACACTGGGTACAGAGCGTGATGCCCAAATTATTGATGAACTGATGGGTGAGCGCACAGACCGCTTCCTGTTCCATTATAACTTCCCTCCATATTCTGTAGGTGAAACAGGTATGGTTGGTTCACCAAAACGTCGTGAAATTGGTCACGGTCGTCTGGCGAAACGTGGCGTATTGGCTGTGATGCCAAGTGCCAATGAATTCCCATATACTGTTCGCGTAGTGTCTGAAATTACTGAATCCAACGGTTCTTCTTCTATGGCTTCTGTCTGTGGTGCTTCATTGGCACTGATGGATGCAGGTGTGCCAATTAAGGCTGCTGTTGCAGGCATCGCGATGGGTCTGGTGAAAGAAGGAGAAAACTTTGTTGTTCTGTCTGATATTCTGGGTGATGAAGATCATCTGGGCGATATGGACTTTAAAGTTGCGGGTAGCCGTGATGGTATCAGCGCATTGCAGATGGACATCAAAATTGAAGGTATTACCCGTGAGATCATGCAGGTTGCTCTGAATCAGGCTAAAGGTGCGCGTTTGCACATTCTGAACGTGATGGAGCAGGCAATCGAGGGTCCACGCAATGACATCTCTGAGTTTGCACCACGTATTCATACCATCAAGATCAATCCAGACAAGATCAAAGATGTAATTGGTAAAGGCGGTTCTGTTATCCGTGCATTAACAGAAGAAACTGGCACCACTATTGAAATTGAAGATGATGGTACCGTGAAGATTGCGGCAACTGATGGTGACAAAGCGCATCATGCTATCAGACGCATCGAAGAGATCACCGCTGAAGTTGAAGTTGGCCGTATTTATTCTGGTAAAGTGACTCGTATTGTTGATTTTGGTGCATTTGTTGCCATCGGTGGTGGTAAAGAAGGCCTGGTACATATTTCTCAGATCGCGGACAAACGTGTAGAGAAAGTCACTGATTATCTGCAAATCGGGCAAGAAGTTCCTGTGAAAGTGCTGGAAATTGACCGTCAAGGTCGTATTCGCCTCAGCATGAAAGAAGCAGTAACTACTACTGAAGCGCAACAATCATCGGAATCATCAGTAGAATAAATTTGACGTAAAGAGCGGCGTACTGTAAAAAGGGCGCCGTTTATCCCAATATATTTCAAGTTGTGGCAAATAATGTTGCAACTTGAAATATATTGGGACAATAGAGTTTTAGGCAGGAGGCCTGAAATATACAATGTGGGTGGAGTAACAGGGCATTCTGATTAATGTCTGACTTCGGGAGTGGAAAATGAATTCTTTTCTGCGCTGGTGCTATGTTGCAGCTATTTTTCTCCTTATGGGATGCAGCAGTACTGGGTGGCGTAAAAATGAAGTTATTGCTATTCCATTACAACCAACATTGCAACAAGAGGTTATTCTGGCTCGCATGGAACAAATCCTTGCAAGCCGGTCACTTACGGAAGATGAGTATGCACAGCTTTTATATGAACGAGGTGTGCTGTATGATAGCCTCGGGCTGAGGGCACTGGCACAGAATGATTTTTCAGTTGCTTTGTCTATCCGCCCTGATATTCCTGAAATTTTTAATTATCTAGGAATTTATTTTACGCAGGCAGGTAATTTTGATTCTGCCTATGAAGCGTTTGATTCTGTTTTAGAGCTTGATCCAACTTACAACTACGCGCGAATGAATCGCGGAATTGCACTGTATTACGGTGGCCGCTATCGATTGGCGCAGGATGATCTGCAGGCGTTTTATCAAGACGATCCAAATGATCCCTTCCGTTCGTTGTGGTTGTACCTTGTGGAAGAGAAAATTGATCCTAAGGTTGCAATGACTAATTTGTCGAACTGTTTTGACAAAGCGAACCGGGGGCTATGGGGCTGGAATATCGTTGAATTCTATTTGGGCAAAATCAGTGAGAAGACATTGATGGAGCGTTTGCAACAGAATTCAGCGGATAACACTTCGCTCGCTGAGCATCTCAGTGAAACTGACTTCTATTTAGGTAAATATTACCTAAGTCTGGGGGATGAGAATAGCGCAGCTGCGTTATTCAAGCTGACGGTAGCTAACAATGTCCATAACTTTGTTGAACACCGCTACGCATTGTTGGAATTGGCGCTACTAGGCCAAAGACAAGATGATTTATCGGAATCGAACCAACAATAGCTGACGAACATTTTCACGACAGATTTTAAAGTCCACATCTTGAGAGGTGGGGACTTGTTTGTTCGTTTAATAACATAATTTGAGCCAGTTCACATTTTAAATGAAAATGACAGAAATTCTTTTCACTGTGTTATGTAGACTGGCCGCCACGATTAATGAGGCACCATTACATGACCACTGAGACTGAAATCTCTTTTGCTGATTTAGGTTTATCGGCACCTATTCTTTCTGCACTGGGAGACATGGGCTATGAAAAGCCTTCTCCTATTCAACAACAATGTATTCCTCACCTACTGAACGGTCGAGATGTGCTGGGAATGGCACAGACTGGCAGTGGTAAAACTGCGGCATTCAGCTTGCCTTTGCTGAACAACATTGACGCGGATCTAAAAGCTCCACAGATCCTTGTGTTGGCACCAACCCGTGAACTGGCGGTACAGGTCGCTGAAGCATGTTCAGATTTTTCCAAACATATGCGCAATGTGAATGTAGTTGCGCTCTATGGTGGACAACGTTACGACGTTCAATTACGCGCATTGCGCCAAGGACCACAAGTTGTGGTAGGAACGCCGGGTCGTCTGCTTGACCATCTGAAACGTGGAACTTTGGACCTGTCCAACCTGAAAGGTTTGGTACTGGATGAAGCCGACGAAATGTTGCGTATGGGCTTTATCGAAGATGTTGAAAACATCATGAGCCAGATCCCTGCTGAGCATCAAACTGCGTTGTTCTCTGCGACTATGCCGGAAGCGATTCGTCGTATTACCCGTCGCTTCATGAAAGATCCTCAGGAAGTTCGCATTCAGAGCAGTGTGACAAACCGTCCTGACATCAGCCAAAGCTATTGGTCTGTCTACGGTGTGCGCAAAAATGAAGCACTGGTGCGTTTCCTTGAAGCTGAAGATTTTGATGCTGCGATTATTTTTGTGCGCACCAAAAATGCAACTCTGGAAGTTGCAGAAGCGTTGGAACGCAATGGTTACAACTCTGCGGCACTGAATGGTGACATGAATCAGGCGCTGCGTGAGCAGACTCTTGAGCGTTTGAAAGACGGCCGCTTGGACATTCTGATTGCGACCGATGTTGCTGCTCGTGGCTTGGATGTTGAGCGTATCAGTCTGGTTGTTAACTACGATATTCCAATGGACGCTGAGTCTTATGTACACCGTATCGGTCGTACTGGCCGTGCGGGTCGTGCGGGTCGTGCTCTGTTGTTTGTTGAAAACCGCGAACGTCGTCTGCTGCGTAACATTGAACGCACTATGAAACTGACTATCCCAGAAGTTGAACTGCCAAACGCAGACCTTCTGAGTCAGCGTCGTCTGGAGAAATTCGCAGCTAGCGTTCAGCAGCAACTGGAAAGCAGCGATTTGGATCAATATCGTGCGCTGTTATCTAAGCTGGGTACTAATGAAGAGCTGGATATGGAAACATTAGCCTCAGCCCTGCTGAAAATGGCACAAGGTGAGCGCCCACTTATTCTGCCACCCGATCCAGTTCGTCGTCCTCGTCGTGAATTCAACGACCGTGATGACCGTCGTCGCAATAGCAGTAGCTTTGGTGAGCGTGACCGCGGCGACAGAGGTGACAGAGGTGACCGCGGCGATAAAGGTGACCGAGGTGATCGTCCTCGTCGTGAACGTCGTGACGTGGGTGATATGGAACTGTACCGCATTGAAGTGGGTCGTGATGATGGCGTTGAAGTTCGTCACATCGTGGGCGCAATTGCAAACGAAGGCGATATCAGCAGCCGTTATATCGGTAATATCAAACTGTTCGCTACTCACTCTACGATTGAGCTGCCAAAAGGAATGCCAGGGGAATTACTGTCTCACTTTACCCGCACTCGCATCCTGAACAAGCCTCTGAATATGCAGTTGATGGGGGATGCGCAACCATTCGAACGCCGTGAGCGTCGTGGTGGTGGTCGTAGTGGAAACGGCAATGGCGGTAACGGTGGCAATGGCCAACGTCGTGATCGTGATAATGCTGGCAATGGCAATAATGGCGGTCGTCGTTTTAACAACGAACGTCGTAGCGGTGGTGGCGAGAGAAGTTCTTTCCGTGGCCGCAGCAACGATGATTTCAATGGTGGTGCGCCTCGTCGCCGTCAGCAACAAAGCAATGGTAACGTATAAACATACGTCAACGTCTTATTGACTTGATTTTATTAGTTCAAGCATTGTTTTGATAATAAAGCCCTTTTTCTTAACGGAAAAAGGGCTTTGACTATATTGGAAAAATAAAATACCGAAAAGATAAGATTTGAATCAGGTCTGGGCTAGTTTTTTGAAATACGTTTATTCAATTCGGCTTTAGCTTCAACATCTGAAAATAAGCGTTCACTTTGATGAATCATGACTTTTCTTGTATAGCCCCTGAAACCGCCTTGAACGACTTCCTGCAAAATTCGTTCTTCCACAGAGCACAGGCCACCTTCGCTTTGGGCTAGTGGATGAACCAGCACCCGATGTTTGCGTCCAAATAAACGAGCTATTCCTTTCATGACACCATGTTGATTGAGAAGAGACTGTAATTGAGATATTGCGTCATAAAATTCACCGATCAATAAACGTGGAGTGCTGAAATTACCTTCAATCTCCAGTTCATTTTTATTATTGAGGTTTTTCAGAATCATTCGGTTCGTTTTTATTTTGAGATAAAAATCAGCCAAGGACATTTCCTTTGTTTAATTTTCCTGTAGGGTTCGGTGATTATGCCCTAAACAATGGTTAATTTAATCCCAATTCTTCTTTTAGTGGTTTCAAATAACGACGGCTAACCGGAATGCGTTTATCATTACTCAGAACTAATTCTGCTTGTCCGTTTTCCCCAAAAACAATTTGTCGCAAATGGCTCATATTGACCAGATACTGACGATGATAGCGAGTCAATGAAGTTCGGGTTTCCAGCGTTCGTAGAGTCAGTTCGGTAAAACCTTCCTGCCCGCTGGCACTCATGACATAAACACCACTCAGCCGGGAAGTTACATACAGTACATCATCCAATGGCATCAGCCAGATCCGGCTATGCCCTGTACAAGGAATATATTTCAGTTGCTCATTTTCGCGTTGCAGTTCAGTGAGATTTTGCTTTTGATAGCCAGAACGCAGGCGTTGCAATGTTTTACCCAAACGCTCTTTTTCCAGTGGCTTCAATAAATAATCGAAAGCATGTTCTTCAAAGGCTTGCACTGCATATTCATCAAACGCAGTCAAAAAAACAATATAAGGACGATGCTCAGGATCGAGCATTCCTACCATCTCCAGCCCAGTAATGCGGGGCATTTGAATATCAAGGAAGACGACATCGGGTTTTAAACGGTGGATGGCACCAATCGCTTCCACTGCGTTGGCACATTCACCGATGATTTGGATATCCGTTTCCTTTTCCAGCAGACAACGTAGATTCTCACGTGCCAATGGTTCATCATCAACAATTAATACATTCATATTTACGCCGCTTTTTTAGCCTCTTTTTCCAATGGTAAACATAAAATGACACGGGTAAATTCTTCTGTCTGGTGATCAACACGTACGCCATACTGTTTACCATAACGAAGCTGGAGACGTTTATCTACCAGACTCATCCCAAGTCCATCTCTTGTCTGTTTTGGGCTATAAAGTCCTGCATTATCTTCAATCTCGACCAATAGCAAATCATCTTCCTGATGGGCCCTAATCGTAATTCTTCCTGTATCAAGTAACTGCGACGTGCCATGTTTAATTGCATTTTCTACCATTGGTTGTAGGGAGAATGCGGGTAATTTTGCATCGCGCAGGAATTCCGGTATCTCTATGGCAATCTGAAGCCGTTCCTGAAAGCGAGCTTTCTCTATTTGTAAGTAAGCATTCACATGCTCCATTTCATTTTCCAACGTGGCAATTTCTTCGGGGCGCTTCAAATTCTTACGGAAAAATGTAGAAAGATACTGCACAAGTTGACCTGCTTGCTGGCTATCCCGACGGATCACAGCTTGTAATGTATTCAGGGCATTAAATAAAAAGTGAGGATTCACTTGCGCGTGAAGCAGCTTCACTTCTGATTGCAGCAAAGACTGTTTATTCCTTTCATATTGCCCGGCAAGGATCTGGGCAGAGAGCAAGCTGGCAATCCCTTCACCCAATGTACGATTGATAGAACTGAATAAACGATTTTTAGCTTCGTAAAGTTTGATGGTGCCAATCACCTGCTGATTTTCTCCCCGCAGAGGGATTACCAGAGCAGAACCAAGCTTACAAGCAGGATTTAGAGAACAGCAATAGGGCGTTTCATTACCATCGGCATACACGACTTCATTATTTTCAATTGCACTGCGTGATTGCTCGGAAGCAATCGGCGTACCGGGCAAATGATGATCAGAGCCAATACCAATAAATGCAAGTAACTTTTCTCTATCAGTGATGGCGACAGCGCCAATTTCCAGCTCCTGATAGATAACTTTTGCCACTTGCATACTGTTATCTTGATTGAAGCCTTTGCGTAAAATTCCTTCTGTACAGACGGTAATTTTTAGGGCTTGGGCAGAAAAGGCGCTGGTATATTTTTCGAAAATGGCGCGTCTGTCCAATAGAATACGGATAAACATGGCGGCTCCGATACTATTGGCGATGATCATCGGAGCGGCGATATTTTTCACCAAACTCAGTGCCTCATTGAAAGGATTGGCAAGCAGTAAAATAATGCCCATTTGGGTACATTCGGCGAAGAAAGTGACAATAGCAGCTGTCCACGGATTCAGTAACTTATTAATCTGTCCTCGCTTCATCAGGTAAATATGTACCAGGCCACCCAATATCCCTTCCACAATTGTGGATACCATACAACTGAAGGCGGTCATTCCACCGAGAGAATAGCGATGTAATCCACCCGTGAATCCCACCATTGCTCCTACCGTTGGCCCTCCGAGAAAACCACCCAATACGGCCCCGATAGCGCGGGTATTGGCAATGGAATCATTAACATTCAGTCCAAAGTATGTGCCCATAATACAAAAGACGGAAAAAATCACGTAACACATCATCTTATGTGGTAAACGGACGGTAACTTGCAGCAGGGGAATAAAGAGAGGTGTTTTGCTCAGCAGCCAGGCAATCACCAGATAGACACACATTTGCTGAAGCACTAACAACACGAGGTTAAATTCGTACATATTTTTTCATGATGTGATTAATAACGATAAATAAATTTTAAACGTTATTATCAGAGGTTGAATTTGAATCCGTCAATAGGGCATTGGCAGGAATAGTTGATAGGTAAAGGGGATAGATTACCGCCCCGAATTGGGGCGGATTTTCTCGCTCATAAGATAATATCGAAATGGATGTATTATTGCTTACAGATGACGTAATCGGTCACTGATTCAGTGATTACATGAGGTGTACCATCATCTATATTCACCGAAAAATGTCCATCTTTTCCATCTTTATCTATTCCTGGTGTTGAAGAGCGGTATGAACGGTGTTCTGGCCAACCGTACACATCATGAATTTGATTGGCAGGATGGGCCTGATATAAGCTCAGTAAATCGTCTCGAGTCGGCAATGTGGCATGAGTTTTGTTACAGTACCAGTTAGCACCTGCGTAAATACGGCGTGGCCATACTTCACCATTTTCAAGATAGGTTGTCATTCCTTTTAGATGGGGATTTTCGTTTATTAACTCTACTTGTAATAGAGGCCGGGTAAACTTAGCGCCATTTATTCCGTCCACGGTTTTCGCCATATGTCCCCAGAAGTTTGCTGCGGAGACATCCGGGCTGGTTGCGACGGTAAAAATAACATCTTGAGTTTGGGGAGACGCAGTACCATCCACGCTGATAGAGAATGTAGTTTTTACACCGAGCCCATTCGGATCGGTCACAGGAATGGACAACATACCTTGGTTATCGGTGAAATCCTGGTATATTCCCGATTGCCCATTGAATAATACAGTGGGTTTCTCAGAAACCTCTTTCCGATTCAGCGTCTTGATAGCCTTAACTCTGACAGCCACATTTCTGACTATTGTCCCATGATTGAGCGTTTTTATTTTCAGAATGATTGATTCACCTTTTTTAACCTTATCAGCGCTAATTGATGTTGTCATAGCATCAGCGAGTCCCCTTACCGTCCCGACTTTTCCACCATCATGAGTATGGTTTCCTTGCTCTGCGCTCATACTGGTATCAATAAACTGGCTATTCCCGATAAAACCAAGACCATTGTGTGCTTGTACTGCAAGTTCTTTCACTGTACCTGCATCTTCCCGAGTCAATGTGTAATCAGGGATCTTGCCTGATTCGGTAACTGTATGAGCTTTGATGAGATCTGTACTGCCTTTGTTACCCCACGCATAGAGGGACTTATCTGTAGTATCGCCCTGATTGGCCTTGAAGGTATAGGTTGCACTCAATTTCTGCCCCATCTCCAACTTGCCAAAGATTGCCAGGTCTTTGATAATAGGGATGTTAGGACGTACAAACATGATCTCTACGGGATTGATGGTGATGCCATACAATTTTGGTGTAATTCGCAGTATTCCGATCTTTTTGCCCGCAGTGAGCTGAGATTCATAGATACCTGGTTGGGTTTCTTTCATTTTTTCAATCTTTGGTATAGTGCCTTTTCCCTGCCCTTCTGTACTCATTTGTCTGGTAATCAACTTGATATCTGAAGCAACACCGCTAATTGGTTTATCATCCTTATTTTTTAAGGTTAACGTCAGGATTGTGATGGAATGACCATCAGCCGCGAGCTCTTTATCTTTTGTGGTGAAAGTGGTTTTATTGGCATTGACTTCTGCGGGGAGGACTTGTACCTGAATTTCCACTCGTTTAGAAGCATTACCCTGCTCGTCATAAGCAATGGCCCCCACGGTATAAGTATTATTGCCCTGAGATTGGTATCTCGGCAGGGTCAGGAGATAGTGTGTACCGCCTTGATGTTTCATTTCACCGCCATTGGCACGCAGCTTTTCTGCTTCCCATTGGATATCTTTAAACCCATACTTGCTGTTAATACTGATATTCAGGGGTTTAGTCTCACCGGCATGACCGATAACGAGATTCTCTATTGCCAGAGAGATCACTTCACGTTTACGGTACTCCAAAACGATTTGATTGTTGCGGTCAACCAAATCATAGCGGCTGCCTTGCAAGGTACGTTGGGTGGCTACTGCATCTGGATCGAGCTGTTTTGACCATGATGTGCCGATTACATAATTCAGTTCCATATTGAACTGGGTCTCTCCATCACCGGACATATCTTGTCTTCGGTCAATATCGAACGTCAGCAATGGCACAGGAGTATAATTAACCCCTAGCGTAAAGGCAGAAGGTTTTTTTTGGCGATGATCTTTATCTATCAGCCCGACTTCATCCCCGAAGTATTGCTCATATACCAACTTTCCACCGAGTTGTGGCAAAGCGGGCAAGTAACCTTGTGCCCTCAGATCGAATCCACTGGCTGGACGCTCATCATAATCTGTCAGAAGACGGGATTCTTTCCAGTTACTTAAACGAAAATAGCCGTTTGCGCCGAATTTTAGGTAATTACGGGCGTATTCTGCCCCTAAGCCAAATCGAGTATTTTCGCCAGTGAAATCATGATCAATAAAGGCGTTGTATCCCAGCATCCAGCCGCCAAAAAAATAACGTTGCCCAACTCCGAGGTTGGCAGTATTGCGTTTATTGAAACGGCGCAAACCAAACTGGGTAAAAGATATCTGGCTGGTGGTATCAGACAGAGGCAGCAGCATATCAAATTGGCTGCCGTTCAGGTGACCATGACTGTCTACATTGGCTTGCACTCGTGCTGTACCGTAGTGTCCCAACCAGTCCTGAATTTCTTGGTTGGCCTCTCCTACTGCCAGGTTTCTTAATTGGCTCACAGCATTATTTTCAACGTTGTCACTGGATAAAAGGTTACCAATCCGGGAGGAAATTTCAGCCAGATGGCGAGGAGGGTCATCTGTAGTGGATGTTTTGTCTAATTCAGAATAATTAAAAGAGAGAAATTTATTATTTCGAGGTTTTGGTACATCAATTTCGTTACCAGTTCCAAGGGCTGAGAAAGGCTTATTAAAGGTACGTAGTTGGTTAATTTTTTTCAGATCATTAACTGTTAGATCATAGCGCTCAGCGATGGTATTGACGGTTTCCCCTGATTTCAGAATATAAGGCTCTGTTGGTATTACCCATTTTTCTTTTTGAAAATCGGTATGTGTTCTGGCAGTTGCTATAGCGGGTGTAAATGCACCAATAACCGGAAACGCAAGTGGGGTGATAATGTTTATCCAAGCTACATGTTTCAGAAGTCCTTGCTGATTTTGTAACCACGGATTATCGTGTTTTGTGTTCATATCTATAAACCTATAACAATGAAAAATATCAAGCGACAGCCAGCATTAAATCTATCTATTTCAGGATATTAACTGTTATTTACTGCTAGCTATAAGTTGTATAATCAGGCAAAAAAACGTCAGATAATGATTGAATAAAAGATGACAACACTGTATTGCCTGATCAGAGGCACCATAAAATGGTTAAAAAATCTGTTGATTTATTAAGTTGTAGATTATTGATCTGTTATTTTTTGTTTTCTAGGTTTTTTATTCCAGCACAAAATCATTTGTTGATCAATAAAACTTTTGTTATCAATCATTCTAAATAAAAAAAGATAATCGAGGAAAAGAATTAGTTTGGTGCAATCAGACATTAATTTTATTATTAAAATCCGTTTTGTCTAATTAAATAATTAAAAAAAAATGTGTATGTTTTTATAATTTCTTGTAATTCTTAAGTGGATTAAAATTAAAATATAATTCAAAATATGTTGGTTAACTGATTTGTTTAATATTTTCTATTTTTAATTTAATGATTAGATATTGATTAAATAAAAATATAGTAATGGGATTAATATTTTATTATTTTAACACCTTTGTTTTATGGCGAAAATATTTCTTATAATGATATTTATAGCCATAAATCGGTCGCGTATTCAATTTATTGTTTGATTCTAAATATAATATTCTTTTTCGATAAAAGTACCGATAATTTTGTCATGCATTTCCGGCGATTTTGAATAACCGAATGTTTTAAGGCTCAATCGCTTTTCGGTTACGTAAGATGAGATTTTCACGTTCGACACGTTGTGTGGAACTTTTTCCGATTAGGTGCTTATTCTTAAGTAACTTATTGTAATATTTGAAACTATATGTACACCAGAAAGCCACATTGACGCTTTTTATTGCCAAGAAAAAACCACCTCTCGTCAACTTCACAGATAAGCTTAACTTCCCACTTATCCAGAGGAAGCGTTGTTACACATCGTGGTCGGCGGTATCCACTGCACGCTGTCAGCGTTCATGTCCGTCGGAACAAAGAAGATCCATACATTGCACCATACCTGAGCAAATTAATCATGACTGCGCCTTGTAGTGAGCCAGATAACGAAATGTATTGATTTGAGGAAGTTTCCATGCAAATGTCACAAGGGCATATTGCCGTGTATGACGATGGTGTAAAACTGTCATGTATAAATTCACATATCCAAAAATGGCTTTCACTTTGTTTTTGATGTTTGTTCTGTAGACGTTTTGTGATGGGAGATTTATTATCGATTCTTGATGTAGGATCGGGAAATGCAGCAGGATTTTGGCAGAATAACACGTCACGTTGTGCGAAGAGGAGCCTGAGCTGTGTTAAGTAAAATCCATTCTTACTTGGTAAATCAAGGATCTGCACTACTGCGTTTCCCATTTAAAACAACTCCTTTTGTCTTACAGCGTCAGGTGCTGGAACAGCTTCCTGGCTGGCAGTTCCGAGAGCACAGGCAGAAGGGGGCTGGCGTTTTTGGATTCCCGTCGGTTAAAAATTGAAGTGCGGGATCTTGGGTTTACACTGTTTTTTCAGCGTCGTTTACGGATTGAAGGAAACACAGAATTGGGACTGAATGTAGAAAATTTGATGGATTCCATTGAGCCGGAATCTATGCCATCCATTCTTCGCTTTGGTTTATTGCGTCTGGCTGGATTTATCAAAGCGGGACATAAAGAGGGCGCCGATCAACACGATCGCGCGTTATCGTCATGTTAATCAGGATCGAAATTCCTGTCGATGCGATGGGGATTGATAGCTTGCTGCGTCAATCTTTTGAGACATCGGCTGAAGCTGAAGTCGTTAATCAACTAAGAGAAGATGGTTTGTTGACACTGGGTATTGTTGCGACTAATGATGAAGGCCATGTGATTGGCTATGTCGGTTTCACGCCAGTTGATATCAATGGCGAAGATCGTCAGTGGGTCAGTCTGGGGCCATTGGCAGTTTCGGAACAATACCGTCATCATGGGCTTAGTGAAAAATTGGTTTATGAAGGTCTGGACAGCCTGAATGAGTTCGGATATAGAGTGGTTGTGGCTCTGGGGGACTCGGAGTATTACTGCCGCTTCGGTTTCCAGCTTGCCAACGCATATCAATTGTATTGTCCATGGCCTGATTGTGAGGATTATTTCCTGATTTATCCTCTGGCTGATGCCTCGTTGGAGGGTTGTCAAGGTCTGGTTACTTATCCTGCCCATTTTGATAACCTATGGTCGCTGTCTGAATGATCACTTCTTGAGGGTTCACTGATTGAGTGAAAAACTTTTCAGATAACCCGAATGTTACTAAATAAGTCGTTATACAGAGGGGCTGGAGCATAATCAGCCTCTCTTTTTGTCGTTTACTGAGTTTCTTCACGCGATATTCCACTTTCAACGCTGTTCCCCGATCTTTTACCAAACTCTGATAGACCAAGATCAAAGGACCTTTTCCTCTTAAGGCCTTGGCACCTTTTCCAGATGCATGTTGCATCAATCGCCGGAATATATCGGTAGTGATCCCGGTATACAAGGAGCCACTTTGTGTTCTGATCAGGTAAATATACCAATTAGATTCTTTAATATTCATTGCTTATTTTTAATAATTTCTATAGGTATATTACCCTATGGAATTAATGTGTTATTTGGGTATAGGCCAAATTTTTAGTATTTCATCAAGTTAACATAATGAATTATTTTAAATATATATAGATTGATATGCAATGTCAGTATTGTAATTCAAAATAATTGAACAACTATAGCAGGAATTGCTAATTATCATTTTCGAAACAGAGGTATAACATAGGCCGTATCACAAAAGGATGAAACCTATTTTAAGAGTGAACAGAGGATCTAAAGATGAAGTCTGTAAAAAACATCATAGCTATTTTAGCATTAAGTGCTATTTCATTTGGTTCATTTGCGGCTACTGAAGTGAAAAATGCTAAAGATGATAAGATTGGTGTTGTTTCAGTAACTGGCGCATCTACCCTGGATAACTTAACCGAAGAGTTATCCAAAAAAGCTGACAAAGCTGGAGCGAGTTATTTCCGCGTTGTTTTTGCAAATGGTCAGAATCAACTCAATGGAGTTGCCGAAATCTATAAATAATTTATAGTGTTCCCATGCAAACCTCTCGGTATATCTAGTTGAGTACAGAACACGAGACTGGACAAAAATCCAGTCGTGTTCTGTTACAAACAAGCAAAATAACAGCATGGAAATATATGTATTTAAATAAAGAAATTTTAACTATCAGCCGATATATTGCCAAACAACACGTATTCACACTTTGTACTTCCTCAACCCAAGATTTATGGTGTGCGAGCTGCTTTTATGTCTTTGATGCTGATAGCGTGGCATTCTGGTTTATGACTGAACCTGATACCCGCCATGGTCAGCTTATGCAGAAAAATCCTGTTGTTGCAGGTACTATCGCGGGACAAACCCGTAATATCGCTCAAATCAAAGGCATACAATTTCGTGGAGAAGTACTCCGGCTGACAGATGAAGCTGAAACCCTAGCCAGAACACGTTACTGCCGCCGTTTTCCTATCGCGTCAGCGGCCAAATCCCCTATCTGGCAGCTCAATCTGAATGAAATCAAAATGGTGGACAACACTCTCGGTTTCGGCAAAAAACTGCATTGGCAACGCTAATATCCGGTGGTTCAGTGCTTCTGACAATGAGTATTATCGTAAATAGTGGATAACCTGATTATGACTGCCTCGCCAAATTAGTGTGGGATCGTACAACAACTGCTCAAACTTTCCATCCACCAATACATGAATATAGTCGGTAACTTCGTGCTGAATCTCACTTAATTCATTAAGTACATAGCCCGTCCATAACCAAATATCTTGATCAGGGCACTCTTCCCTGACGCGTTTAACCAATTGCAGTATGGCGGGTACATTCTGGGGATGCAGGGGATCGCCACCGGATAATGACAATCCCTGCCGCTTAATGCGGTGATCTTTCAGATCTGCGACTATCCGATCTTCCATAACTTGAGTAAATGGCAGACCTGAATCCGCCCGCCACGTACTTTTGTTGTAGCAACCACGGCATTGATGCAGACAACCTGATACAAACAGCGTGCAACGGGTTCCTGGGCCATTCACGACATCAACCGGGTAATATTGATGATAATTCATGGCATTAACCGATTTGACCATTGCCGAGATGTTTCACACGGCGTTTGACTTCTTCTTGTTTCCCAGCGTTGAATGGACGGGCATCGGGGCTGCCGAGATAACCACAGACACGCCGGATAACAGAAACATGGGCAGAGTCATGGTTACCACACTGAGGACAGGTAAAGCCTTTGCTGGTACAGGCAAATTCACCGGTAAAACCACATTGGTAACATTCATCAATGGGCGTATTGGTACCATAGTAAGGAACTCTCGAATAGCTGTAATCCCAGACATCTTCCAACGCTTTTAAATTATGTTGTAGGTTGGGGTACTCGCCGTAACAGATAAAACCCCCATTCACCAGCGGTGGGTAGGGAGCTTCAAAATCCAGCTTATCGTAGGGGTTGACCCTCTTCTCCACATCCAGATGGAAGCTATTGGTGTAATAGCCTTTATCAGTAACCCCTTGGATCACACCAAATTCTTTTGTATCCAGACGACAAAAACGATCGCATAAATTCTCA
The DNA here is from genome assembly GCF_963897815.1 of Xenorhabdus sp. Sc-CR9. Classification (NCBI taxonomy): domain Bacteria; kingdom Pseudomonadati; phylum Pseudomonadota; class Gammaproteobacteria; order Enterobacterales; family Morganellaceae; genus Xenorhabdus; species Xenorhabdus sp. Sc-CR9. The sequence goes on along the minus strand of NZ_CAWQTY010000175.1, from coordinate 7,569 downwards.
CTTGGCGTGCTATACAGGCTGAATCCATAGCCTGTTTCCAGCTTCCACCTGTCGACAGCTTCACGTAGGTGTTTCACGATGGAGATCGCTTTTTGCTGGTGTTGTTGATCATCAAAGAGATGAATTTGTGTACCATACAACGCATTTATTGTTTCATGGATACCGATATAGCCTAACGAGATGGATGCCCGTCCGTGCTTGAAAATCTCAGCAATATTATCATTGGCTTTCAGACGCATACCACAGGCTCCTTCCATATAGAGGATTGGAGCCACACGCGCCTTAGTGTTTTCGAGTCGCTCAATGCGGGTCATCAGGGCTTTTTTCGCGAGTAGCAGACGTCTATCCAGCAACCGCCAGAAAACTGCCTCATCACCTTTGGCTTCGAGTGCAATGCGGGGCAGATTCAGGCTAATAACCCCCAAGTTATTGCGCCCCTCATGGATTTGCTGCCCACTTTCCTCATAAACACTGAGAAAACTACGGCATCCCATTGGCGTTTTAAACGAGCCTGTCACTTTAACAACTTGATCATAATTGAGAATATCGGGATACATCCGTTTGCTGGCACATTCCAGAGCCAATAATTTAATATCATAATTGGGATCACCAAACCGATGATTCAATCCATCACGAATGGCAAAAACCAGTTTGGGAAAGACGGCGGTCTTGCGGTTTTTCCCCAAGCCTGCAATGCGGTTACGCAGGACAGAAATTTGAATCAAACGTGATTCTTTTGACATACCTAATCCAAACCCGAACGTGACAAATGGTGTTTGCCCATTAGCGGTATGCAGTGTATTCACCTCATATTCCAGAGATTGGAACGCGTCATAACACTCTTTTTCAGTGCGGGCTTCTGCATAGGCGACCTGATCTGCAATCTTCCACTCTTTGGCAACTGCCAGATGCTTGTCATAACTGGCTTTCACGAAAGGCGCGAGAACTTCATCAATGCGATTAATGGTCGTGCCACCATAAATATGGCTGGCAACTTGTGCGATGATCTGCGCGGTGACTGCCGTAGCTGTGGATATGGATTTAGGCGGCTCAATTTCCGCGTTACCCATTTTAAAGCCATTAGTCAGCATGCCCTGTAAATCGATCAGCATACAATTGAACATAGGGAAAAATGGAGAGTAATCCAGATCATGATAGTGTATTTCTCCCTTTTCATGCGCAGCAACCACATTATGAGGCAACATATACTGTTTGGCGTACTGCCTGGCGACGATCCCTGCCAATAAATCACGCTGGGTTGGGATCACTTTACTGTCTTTATTCGCATTTTCATTAAGCAGGGAGAAATTATTTTGCTCGATCAGGCCACGGATTTCCTGATCTAGTTGATCATGCCATTTATGAGAATTCACGATAGGGTTCCTCGATATATTATCCACAGGTGAAAATGACATGAGTACTCTCTTTTGTTAGGTGTGGATAATTTTGTGTACAAATACCATATGTAGTATTTATTTGTTATTAAAGCACAATATATAGCTTATTTAAGCTAACATACAACCTGTAAAGTTGATCTAAGACAAGGAAAGATTGAAAGGGACAGAGAAGGACGGGGTAAAAAGAAAAACCCTGATACCGAAGTGATCAGGGTTGGAATTTATCGAACTGCATGTATAGCAATATAGTCAATTAGCTACGGACAGCGATCGCTTCGATTTCTATTTTCACATCTTTTGGTAAACGGGCAACTTCAACACATGAGCGAGCAGGGAATGGTGCGTTATGCTCATTGAAGAACGCTTCATAAGCCGCATTGACGGTTGTAAAATCATTCAGGTCTTTGACAAACACAGTCGTTTTTACGATATCAGATACTTTCAGGCCAGATTGCTCAATGATAGCTTTAACGTTTTCTAAAGACTGACGGGCTTGAGCTGTAACATCTTCAGGGATAGTACCGGTTTTCGGATCAACAGGGATCTGGCCGGAAGTGATGACCATACTGCCCAGATCAACACCCTGTACATAAGGGCCGATTGCTGCTGGTGCATTTTCGGTATGAATAGAACGTGACATTAGAAACTCCTGTTTAACGTCGAAAATAAAATATTGTGAGATCGTCATTATAGTGATCCCCCGCTTTGCATCAATTGATACAGGACATTCTTACTCTTCGCCTTTCAAGCTGTAGTTTTATTGATTAGCGTTGCAACTTGAAATCCATTGGTTATTGGGTGCTAGAGTTGATGGTCAACAGTTATTGATGACAGCCTGACGGTCAAACTCTTTTTCACAGTATTTACAACGTAATACTACATCATCTTCAGCAGTTATCACATGAAAACTGCTTTTGACCGGCTCATTGTGGCTGATGCAATTGCTATTTGGGCAGATAAGAATGCCGTCGATCCGCTCTGGCAAATTGATGTGCATCTTCTTGACCACGGCATAATTTTCAATGTTATTGATAGTGGCATGTGGCGCATACATGGCGAGCTGATTTGCTTGCTGTTCTGTCAGGAAGGTATTTTCAATTTTGATCAGATCTTTTTTGCCCAGATGGTTAGAAGGTAAGTTCAAGCCGATGGTAATACGCTGATAGGTTTCGGTAAGCTTAAACAGTGACAATAACTTAAAGCCGACATGAGCTGGGATGTGATCGATAACCGTGCCACATTTAATGGCTTCTACTTGTAATTGATGGTCTTGGGTCATGTTATGTCATGAATACCGTTCTGGTATTCCTCCTCCAAATATTAGGGGATCAAGGGAAAAACAGCCTATTTTGTCATATACGATTTAGCATTTCATCTAATTAACTCATTAATTTTAAAGATTATTTAAGTTATTGATAGAAAGTATTTAAATTTAATGGCATGTATTTTTGTTGTTAATGTGTAAGGATATTGTTATTTATACTGTAGTGTAAATTATCTATATCTGTCGTCTCTCAAGGAGAAAAATACTGTGGAAAAAATTGTAGTAGACAAAAACTTTGACTGGCCGACAATTAATAAAATCCCTATTTATGAATGTCATGAGACTTTAGAGAAAGTTATTGATACAGATAAATTAAAACAAAAATCTGTTTATTTTCTGGCAGGAATAAAAGGCACCATTGAATATTGTATGGTGAGAAAAAGTGTCATTGAAAAACTCACAATGGCATCACAATTACTTCCTTCCCATTTAGGACTCCTGGTATTGGATGGCTGGCGCTCACGGGAAACTCAGCAGGCACTGCAAGATAAAATGCAGGCAGAAATTGCAGCTAAATATAATGGTTTATCCGCTGACGAACAGAGGCGATTGTTACAGCAGTTCGTGGCTCCGGCTCCGGTGGAGGAACATCAGGTCAGCCCTCATTTGACGGGCGGTTCTGTGGATGTGACACTCTTTGATATGGTATCTGGTCAGACCCTGTTTTTGGGGACTGAGTTTGATGAAGTCAGTGAAATCTCCTACACCGCAGCATTAGAAAAAGCCCCGGAACAAAATATGCCTGCCACCTTATATCGCCGATTACTTTATCAGGCCATGACTCAAGCCGGGTTTAGCAGTTTACCGACTGAATGGTGGCATTATGATTACGGTAATTCCTTGTGGGCATTTTATAAAAGCAAGGCTGCCATTTATGGTGCAATAGACCGAGCTAAATTTTAATTTAGATATACCTGTGTCGTCTTTCAAGTTGCAGCTTTGTTGGCTGCACTCGCTTCACCCAATCACCGTTTTTGTAAACATACGGTTAATTTATACTTCCGGGGATTTGCTCTTTTGCCGTCGTGCTGCATCTCGAAATCCATTGTGTATAAATTAATGGAATAGAACGTGCGCAACCTATTTTTATAAAATAACAGGGGGAATAATGAAAAATACCTTCATTACCGCTGACAATTCATTAATGCTCTGGGCTTTTATTATGATTGTCGTTGCTGCTGCGATTATGGCGGAACAACGAGTTAAGTGGGCATCCAAAATACCCGGCTCTGTTATTGCATTGATTATTGCTGTCTTAGCTTCCAACCTGAATATTATTCCCACTGAAGCCCCTGTTTATGATGCCGTGTGGGGATATATCCTGCCGCTGGCGATCCCCTTACTGTTATTTAAAACCAATTTACACCGCATTGTTAAAGAGAGTGGACGATTGCTGATACTGTTTTTAATTTCGTCCATCGCCACCATGATTGGAGCGATAATTTCTTTCCACATTTTCAAAGCATACATTCCTGAGCTGGATAAAATCAGTGGCATGATGGCAGCGTCTTATACGGGAGGCGGTGTTAATTTTGTTGCAATGGCTGCCAAGCTGGAAACCACCCAAGATATGGTAGCATCAGCGATTGTTGCTGATAATTTTATGATGGCGGGCTATTTTATTATCCTGATGGCTTTGTCCGGCTGGACAGCAGCGAGGAAATTCTGGGGAAGTCCATATATTGATTCGGTAGAAAATGCTCCCAAGCTGGATAAATCCCAAGCTTTAGCTGCTGCTTATTGGAAACCAAAAGACATAGCCCTAAAAGACATTGCATTGTCGCTGGCATGGTCTATTTTCATTGTCGCCTTATCGTTTCATCTTTCATCATGGCTAAAAGAACTGCTCGGAAAGCCAAATAATATTTATCAGGAACTCATTTTTAGCCTGATTTCTGATAAATACCTGCTTCTGACTACCGTCACTTTTATTATCGTTTCAATATTTAAAGAGACATTCAGCAAACTGAACGGTACCCAAGAACTGGGAACTTATGCCATTTATATGTTCTTTGTCGTGATTGGTATACCGGCATCCATACAGACCATTATCAGCCATGCTATGTTGTTATTTGCGTTCGTGTTTGTGATTGCCATAATTAATCTGATACTGACCTTTACAGCAGGAAAAATATTCAAATTCAGCCTTGAAGAAAACATACTCGCCTGCAATGCTAATATCGGCGGGCCGACGACCGCAGCTGCAATGGCAATCAGCCGAGGTTGGATTAATCTGGTCGGGCCGATAATGGTGATAGGAACTGTTGGTTATGTGATTGGTAATTACGTAGGAACGTTTGTTTATTTTTTAGTAGGGCAGTCATAGATTGGATAGCTTATTTTGGGGCATGTATTCAAAAAGTGAAGGTCATCACTGTTGAATACATGCCTATCGGTAGTTCAGCTTTCCAACTTTAGAGTAATGAATAAAACTGCATTTTGAAATCCATTAGGCATGTGCTAGTAAAGGCATGATGTTAAAGATAAATTCTTTGAAAAGTCTATAATATTAAAACCGAAGCCTTTTGATATTTTGACTATCTCTGTACCTAATATCCACTGGAATACAACGGCAGGAGCAACACTTATTGTCATATTATTATTATGCCAAATACGTGAAGTGTGAGCATGCCCACTGCCAATAAATTTAACTTTATATTTTTCACATATTGTTAATAGTGAATTGGCGTTATTCAACATGCAACTATCAACAATCGGTGTATTAACGGGTATGGCATGGTGATGCATAAACACAGCTGTATTTATTCCGTTGTTGTTAATTATTTTTCTTTCTAATTCTATAAGATTGTTTTCCGTGATAAAACCATAATCTTCTTTTTCAACAACAGTATCAACGGAAATAATATGCCAGTTTTCATTTTGATAATCACCAGAAGTGATAATGTATCCTGATTTTTTTTCGTTAAATGCTATATCAAAATTATCTTTGAGGTCATGATTCCCAAGGATAGCAATATAAGGTGTTTTTAATGAATCCATTTTGGTTAAAAAATATCTATAGGATTCAATATCACCATTGTCTGAGATATCACCAGATACAACGATTAATTCAATTTGAGTCAGATTTTTTATTCTACATATTTCCTGACAAACAAAATCAAAATTTTTATAAGGGTTCACATCAAACATTTTTTCATTTCTGTTTTTAGTCAAATGTATATCTGATAAATGAATGACTTTCATCTTTTATTACCTCTAAAAATAAATGGATTATATGAGATATTCCAATCATATATATCAGTTTGTTCTAATTTTTTTACTTTATTAGCCAAAATTATCCCTATAGGAAGGAGAATGATAGACATTATTACTTTATAAGACCATGTTGTGAAAATTATTATGATTAATTCATCAAGGCTATATTTTGATGAAAGGCTTATAGGATAGGCTGACAATAGAAGTGATGCTTGAGTGATCATTGAGGCAATAATATATCTGATGAAAAAAAATCGCCCAAGAAAAACTTTTTTTAGTGAGGATATAACGAATCCATTTATAAAGTATGAAATTGGAACTGAGATCCAGGTTCCTACCATAACACGCCAGAATTCACCAAATAATGATCTGAAATTCATTGATATTTCATTGTTCTCTGGCTGTGTATGTGATGCAGCAAAGATGACCATCACGAAAATTGATTGACATAGAACCATTATCCAGACCGTTTTTACTCCTTGCCTGTATCCATAAACCTCAGTCTGAATCGTAGATATAAGAAAGTAAAATGAGAACAAAATTCCACTGAATGTGATTTTAAAGCCATCAAAATCTAGGGTCTTATATACAAGAACATCACAAGTTATCATTATTGTGACTGATAAAGAAATAAATAAGGAATCATATTTAAACTTTGTACTATTCGGATAAGAGTGAGTCACTTTATTACCTTTAATTTTGCAGATTTAGATGATTTTATTTTTTCTGCCTTCGATATTTCATCGGAAATTTTACGGCCATCTTTTAATCCCGACATATAAGCAATTTTTACGAGGCTGGTTGGATCTAATTTTTCTACTATATTTTTATCCACAAGTATCTCTTTTCCATTTACTTGTCTGCGTGAGTAAGCATTTTGTATTGTGAATAACAGATCTCTCCTTTCCTCTACTATTTCAAATTTTTGCTTTTCTTTCATGTCATTTTCTTCAAATAGCGTTATAAATATAATGTCGGCAGGATTGATATTGTATAATAAATCACTTTCAAAAATATCTTTTGCTGTTACTTTTAAACATGTATGAGTACCCAGTTCTTTTAATATGTAAAATCCATTTTCTTTTATGGGTTCGAATTTCTGCAAGCTATATATATAACGAGGTTTGAATGTTTTCTTGAAGAAATCAATTATCTTTCCCATTTGTAATTCCCTATTTTAATTTTTTAATTGATTTAATCACAACCCCAATTATTGTATAATTCTGAGTTAATATCGTTTTCCTTTCGTTTTCAATGCCTAATATTGAAAAATAAATGCCATTTTCACCAACAAATACTTGTCTAAAACAGATAGGTGCATCTTTAATTTTTACGAGAACCACATCGCTGTCACAAAAACTTTCAGCTTTGGAAACTATTGCAACAGTGTTGCTGTCGAAATATGGAGATAAGAGGTTATTGGAAAATTCAATGGCGATAAGAGAATTTTCTTGTTCATGATGAATGCTTAACTTATATAAATTTATATTGGTTATTTTCCCTGAGATATACCAATCGCCATTGAAGATGCTTGATTTCTTATCCAAACCCGATCATGCTTGCAGCCATGAAAATTCATCTGACACCAGAACAAAAACGCGCCCTCGAATTGATGCACGATACGACTCGTGA
>NZ_CAWQTY010000174.1:0-39618 GCF_963897815.1 Xenorhabdus sp. Sc-CR9 | reverse complement strand
TATCACGAGTCGTATCGTGCATCAATTCGAGGGCGCGTTTTTGTTCTGGTGTCAGATGAATTTTCATGGCTGCAAGCATGATCGGGTTTGGATAAGAAATCAAGCATCTTCAATGGCGATTGGTATAGATGCGGATGTTTTCCGGTAATGTGATAACCATTCCGAGGAGAAATAAAATGATGGAAAGGGCAAAGGTAAATGACCAGATAACGGCGCAGCAGAATTCTGCGAATAATACCCACATACGGCGATATTCCCATGACCACAGTTGACGCAGATTTTTCAGAAACACTTCAGCTCCGCCCTGTGCCCAACGTAACCGCTGCTTCCATAAGCCCCGCAGGGTTTCAGGCATTAAGATCCAGCATATAGCGCGGGGTTCGAAGAAAATAGACCAATGATGTAATTGAAGCTTCCAGCTAATATCAATATCTTCTGTGATCATATCGTTGCTCCAGTAACCGACGTGAGCAAGCGCTCTGCGGTTAAAGGCGGCAACGACACCAGAAACGGTAAATACTTGGCCATAGACCCGCTGGGTACGTTTTATAAGACCGATGATGGAGGAAAATTCTCCGACCTGAACGCGTCCAATTAAAGTCGATCGTGTTCGGACGCGGGGATTACCTGTGACTGCGCCCACACGGGGATGGTCGATCATGGGCTTGACCAACCAGACTGCGGCATCCCGATCCAGCAAAGCATCGCCATCAATGCAGACCAGATAATCACTGTTGGCAGCGGCAGCACCAGCCTGAAGTGCGGTGGCTTTTCCCTGATTCTGCTTCAAGTGAATGACTCTCAACGCCTTGTGCTGCTGAGCCATGGCATTGAGTTCATCAGCGGTACTATCGGTTGAGCCATCATTGATGGCGATGACTTCAATATTGGTATAATGCTGGTTTAAGGCTGCCTGTAATGTCTCGCGAACATTTAATCCTTCGTTATAGCAAGGAATTAAAATTGAAATCAAAGGGTCACCTTGAAGGCGGGGAACTTCTGAATCGATGAGCTTCCAGTGCCTTTCCCGATAGAACCAAAAATAGATCCCGCCTGAAATCCAAATAGCAGACATGAACAGCGGCCAGAAAAAGACAAAATTCATCATGACCTTGCCGGTAAAAGCGATGGCGATGCCAAGGGGAATACCCAATACAAGGCAGAGCACTATAAAAGCAAGAATACGATCAATCATTAAGTGGATACCATTCTGGAGAAAGAACGGGACGGATCTCATTCATTTCTGGTTGATTATTGAGAAAATCATCAGGGTAATAACCAAAACTCTGAGCGCCGCTTAGCTGCAATTGACGCATCCATTCTGCTAATTGGCGTCCGGGAATTGCCCTTTTATCCTCTGGCTTGTGCCAATCTACGGCCTGGAGTTCAAAAACAGTTTTGTCCAATGCCTGTGGTCGTTGCGCAATGATTTTGACTAAACGGGATAGCCACTGATTGCTTTTTGATAACGGCACATTTTCCATCAAGGGCATTGCCATCGGGGCAACCCAATCGTAGTTGGCAAGAAAATCATCCAGATTTTGGGCAAACCATTCTTCGCTGTCTGGTTCTAAAATCGGCATGGCAAAAATATTGCGTGCGGTTTTGATTTGATAGCCCCGTATAGATTTAACCTCTTGAGTTAATTCATTAATAAAATCAATTAAATATTTGCTTTTGAAACGAGTCCAACGGGAAAATAACTCGGGATTTTGACGGATATCGGCAATAGAGGCAGGCAGGCCTGCGGCCTGATAGACTTTAATGGCATCGGGACCTGCATCTTCAAAGTCCGACATAACGGCATCATCGTGATACAGGATGCCCTTAAAAATAGAGTGAGCCGCCAGATCCTGATAAATCTCTTTGATACGTTGGCGATTTTCCGGGTTATAGGGAGATAAGCGTCGATATTGTGTTGGATTCACAAACAGCTTATTGCTATTTTCGTCATAACTCATTACCCGTGGAAATGCTGGATTCAGTTCAAATGCCAAAACTGGCATCCAAGCGTAAACATCAATATTCAACCGACTTTGCAGTTGCCAAGAGACTCGGTTAAATAAATCAGCCCGCATCGGTAACCAGCGATTAGGGAAGTAGAGTTCCCGTACATTGCCATCACCTTTGGGGTCAGAGAAGGTTTGCAGAAAAACAGTATTGACGCGGAGATCGGCAATGCGCTGTACGAGTTCGTCGAGGTTACTGGCTTGCTGACCGGGATCAGGATCGTAAACATAGTCCAGATCAATATGGGCAATCCGTAAGATGTGTTTATTCTGAACTTGAATTACCTGTCCGGCGAATTCTTTCAGTGAGGGATTATTGGTAAGCAATATGCGTGGAACGTTATCAAGATTGTTAACATTTGCTAATCCATTATCCAGTGTCAGTGCCATCTTGTAGCCATAACGTTTGGCTATATCCAGAGTAATACCGTTATCCATGCCATAAGGCCAGACCCAGACCCGGGGCTGCCTACCCGTGGCGGAGATGATCCGTTGAGTGATAGTGGCAATATCTTTTTCCATTCGTTGGCGAAACGCCTTATCACTTTCATACTGACCTGTTTTCGGATCGTAAATGCGAATGGCGGCGGCAGGCTCTGTATTTCCTTGTGGATTACCGATGGCACCATAATGATGCTGATAAGTATGGGAACCTATTTCCACTAAACCAGAGTGGGACATCTCAGTAACCTGTTCCCATGTGGTGAAACGCTCCCGTGGCACCATCAAACCACCAAAATTGACAGGTTTTCCGGCTGGAGCATCAACCCAAACTCCGACAGGAGCCAAAACAGCCGGCCAACTATAGGCTTTCAGTAAAGGAAAGACCCGATGGTAAAAACTGCTGTAACCATCATCGAATGTCAGCAATACTGCCTTGGGAGGCAAGGGAGTTCCGCCTTGATGAGCAGTAAGGATTTGATCAACGCTAACCGGTTGATAGCCATTTTCACGCAACCAGGCAAATTGATCGTTCAAAGCGCTGGTACGGACTGACATAAAACGCTGATCAGCGCCGTCATCTTCTACATCATGATACGCCAGAACCACATAACCATTTTGTGGCCAGGGGCGTTCATTCATGGCAAGGGGGCGTTGCGCTGGTGGAACGAACTCCGGTTTTTCTGCGTATGCCATGATGTGCAGTTGGGGAATAAGCAGGCTAATCAGCAGTGCTGATATCATTAACCAATGGCGAAAGATATTGTTTATCATAAAGGATCCTTTAGAACCGATAGATTAAATCAAAAGCAGCTTGCAGATTACTTTCTCGTTTACCGTCATAAGGACGTTTATCCAGAGTAAATCTCACTCCTGCGTCAATGACGTCATTCCACTTAATGCGCTGACCATATTCCACCAATGTGATCAAGCCACTACCATAGCCTTGCTGCCGGTATTGCCCAACTCCCGCCACAAATTGCTGGCTCCAGACGGTTTGATAGTGTCGGTACATGATATGATCGGCTGCCAGTGCGGACAGAAGCGTAAAATCACTTTTAGGATTGAAATAAGGTGTATTTTGATGACGGCTATTCTGAGAGGTGCTCAGTTCCAACGCCGTATCAAGCTTAAAGTAAGGCGCGGTATATAAGCGTTGCTGGCCATTGATGCCATATTCAAACCGATGATTGCCATCTGAGAAGAATGAAGAGGCAAAACGAGCTGTCCACTGGCTGCGTTCACTGTGTCTCCAGCGAGTGTAAATTTGACCACCATCAGCGTGGATATTATTACTCAATGCGCGCAGGGGAGTATTACGGGCAAGGCGCTCAGCTGAGCCGCCCAAACGCCATTGGTCATTAAAGTCATGCCATCCTGTAATGCGTAAGCCTATTTTATTACCATTACCATAGTTACGGGCGGATACTTCTCCTTCTAACCAAAAATCCCGTGAACGCCACTCCATGCCACTACGCATATCGCGGTTTATTCCCCTGCCTTCTGAGAATTGCCCACGGTTATAAGCACCCCCGGCAAAGAGACGCCAATTATCATCAATAGGCGGACTATAAAGCACAGTCTCAATATCTGAGCTGTGTTTACCGCTGTTCGGGCTACCGGAATGAATACCCTGACTGACCCTGATGCGCAGTTCTGACATATGATGAACATTGCGCAGGCGGTTAAATCGTTTAGCAGGCATATTTTCCGGTACGCGGGTAATAACATCATCGGCCAGTAAATCCATTTGATGCCATTCTTGCAGAGCAAAGGCGGTATAACCCTGTTGAATTTCCAGTGACAAATTGCGCGGATCGAGTCCTTCAATTTGTTTTAGCTCATTTTCCGCACGATGTGGCCAGCCGCGATTTAACCAGATTGAGGCCAGATCAATGCGTAATTTTTGATTACCGGGAGCTGTACGGGCTAAGTGAGTAAACCGCTTTTCGGCATCAGGAAGATCTTCATGCAATTGTGCAGATTCAGCTAAAAATTGTTGCCCTTGTAGCCAGTCATCATTAGGGACAGGAATAGGGGAACCAAACACATTAACCACATAAGCATTTCGTTGCTTGATATCGGCGGCAAGTTGTCGGGCTTCATTCAGGTGCTCGCTTTCCACATCAGCATAGAAAAGGACGCTATCATCTTCTGGCGTAATATGAGGTAAAGGTGTTTTAGCGGGCGATGGGTTATGCCCATAGGGATAGTTCAAAGAGCGCAAAATATCCCTTGCCTTATTGGGTTGCCGTAGGTTCAGATAGGCTGAAGCCACCCATTTCTGGGCATATTCCGGTATATTTACTCCTTCTGTTTGCAAGGATTGATATTCATTGATTATGTCCTGCATTCGATGGCGCGCAAGAAGGGCACCAAGGCGATCTACACGCCCTCGCTGATAATCTTGTCGGGCATCAGGCAAAGATCGCCATTGGGTGAGCATATTTTCGTAACGTGCAAGTGCTCTGTCTGCGATATCAAACCGCTCTTTTTCACTGCGATTGGGGATTATTGATAATCGGACCAATTCTGCTGCGGCATCGGTCTCTAACCTGCGTAATTGTTCTTTTGTCAGCAGTAGGTTGTCGGTTAATTGTGCAGCGTATTGTTGCCCCAAGTTCCATGCCGGCTCACTGACCCGATTATTTTTCAGGCTGAACAGATAAGCTTGAATTACTTCTGTATTGTTGGGAAACCGTTCATAGGCAGCAGAAAGTATTTGCATGGCATCCCACGTGCGCCCGGCAGCTTGATCAACATAAGCCATCAAACGGTAATTGGTGGCGTTGGGATGATGTGTCAGTAAATTTTTCGCCAGGCAGCGGGCTTCTTTATCTTGTTTGGCATCAGCCAGCGTCATGATAAGGCCGGCTTTTATGTCGCTGTTTTGTTTTTCGAAAGATAGGGCTGTCCGCCACAGTTGAATTGCTTGTGGCCATTGGCGCTTATTGCGATAAGCTCGTGCAACCGCTGTGATCCCTCTGGCTGGGATAGCCATTGTACGATAACGTTGCCAAAGGGAAATGATTTCATCGTTATGTCCAGCCCAGCCCGCCACTTGCAACCAATCGGCAATTTGTGAAGAAGAAAGATAGTACTGTTTTTCTTCCTGACGAATATATTCAAGCATGGGATCAGTATTACCACTTCTGGCTTGTTGAATTAATGCATCATAATCTGCTTGTGCGACTTCTGTTGTTATTAAACAACCTAGTGATATAAATAACGATAACAGTTTATACCGATATCTGTGATAGTCTATCGGCCTGAAATAAAGATATGGCACGGTACCCCCTTTTTTATACTGCTTATTGGTTTTAAAAGCAGTAAAGCCAGACGGAGCGATATTTAATTTAGATTAAGAAAAATTTTAATTTATTAATTTTAGAAGAGGCAGAATAATACGTACTGTGTGAATTTATATCAATGGGGAATTTTCGGAAAATAACGAGACATATTTGGTTAATGTATATCACTATATTTATTGGTGATAATTTCAATGAATTACATTGACATAATTAACTGAAAATAATTGCTTTAAATCATGCGGTTATATTTTATTAATTGTAAATTATGAAATATCGAAAAAATAAATAACAACAATTTACCTGATTTCAATAAAAACACCCAGGCTAAGTGTGAATATTTTTTATTGTCATTATATAGCAATCTTAATTAAGCGTTTTTATTAATCTGCTTATCCATGCCCTTATCTGGTTTTTATTATCTCCAGTGAATATTGCTTTTTGATGAAGTTTCCATTTAAAACAAATTAATAATATTAAATTTATTTGTTTTGCTTTGATTTTTAAATCTGGTTCATTCGTCATGTGATTACTGTATTGTGAAATTACATTCTGTATTTATATACCTGTCGTCTTTCAAGTTGCCGCTTTGTTGGCTGCGCTCACTCACCCCGGTCACATAGTTATCTATGCTCCAGGGGATTAATGAAAGGCTCCTGCCTTTCACCGGAGGCCAGCCTTTGGCTGGGCAAATTCGTTCCCGACGAATTTGTCATTCCCTTGCCGTCGCGCTGCATCTTGAAATCCAATGGGTATAGACGCTGTTTAATGAGTGATCCCGCCGTCTTTCAAGTTGCAGCTTGCGGGAGTATTGAGGGCTAACATAAACCTTATAAATGATAAGTACTTTCATAATTTTTTGGCATTCGTATAATTCAGTTTTTTATCACATTGTTAATGGGGAAAGATGTGAATCAAATTGCCAATATCATCGCTGATGTATGCGAATTTCTTAGTACCGAAAATGTTAGCGAACTTGGCATCCAATCGTTCTCTTTCGTATTACCAACTGGCGATGGTATCCATTGGCTGGAATGGTTATCTGTCCAGCCCCATTACCCACAATTTTACTGGCTGCATAGAGATGGTCATGAAGAGGTTGTCGCTTGTGGGCAAATCCGTCAATTTAGCAATATTGCCGAAGCTGAGACGTTTCTACAGAGGCATAGTCAATTCCCACAAATACGCCTGTGGGGGTTGAATGCGTGGGATAAAGTAGATTTTCACTATTTTTATGATAAAAACTCAGAGCAGGATAAACAGGAAGACACCGCTGACAAAGAAAGTTATCTATTTCTGCCGAGATTAGAATTGCGCCATCATCAGAGTGAAAATCGTTTATATATCAATATTGACGGAAAATCGGATATTGAAAATGCCTGTCAGTTTCTTCGTCAGCTTCTCCCTCATCAGCCTTTTTACCCGTTACAGACAGCCGTGTTAGAGGCAAAGCATATGCCTGAATATGGGCAATGGAATATTTTGCTTAGACAGGCGTTGGATGCGATTACTCAAAATAAAATGGAAAAGGTTGTCATCGCGCGAAAAACGGAACTAACGCTCAACTCTCCTTTGCGGGCAGCGCAGTTCATGGCAGTCAGCCGTGGAGTAAACCACCGCTGTTATCACTTTATGCTTGTGTTTAATCCTAACCATGCGTTTCTTGCTTCGACACCAGAGCGGCTTTATTACCGAAATCAATTGCAATTTTATACTGAAGCATTGGCTGGCACAGTTGCAAATTCTGAAGATGATCAGAAAGCGACTGAATTGGCGCAATGGCTGTTGGGAGATAAAAAAAATCAGCATGAAAACCTGATTGTTGTCGATGATATTTGTCAGCGTTTGCAAGGTGGGGTGACTTCGGTGGATATTGCTTTACCTGATGTGATTCGTTTGAGAAAAGTTCAGCATTTGCGCAGGCATATTAGCGGGGTATTGAATCAGGTATGTGATAGTGATTGTTTGCGTCGTTTACAGCCAACGGCTGCGGTTGCGGGTTTACCTCGTGAGGCGGCACGACAATTTTTGGCAGAAAATGAACCTTTCAATCGTGATTGGTATGCTGGATCTGCGGGTTACTTATGTTTGAAGCAAAGTGAGTTTGCAGTTTCGTTGCGTTGCGCACATATTCATGACAATTTGCTGTCGTTGTATGCAGGAGCAGGAATTGTTGCGGGTTCAGATCCAGAACAAGAATGGATTGAAATAGAAAATAAGGTTGCGGGATTGCGTACATTACTGGTTAGTAGAGTTGGTGAATGAATCATCTCTCTTCGTTTTAAAGTTGTCGTTTTGTTGGTTACGCTCACTTACCCTAGTCACATAGTTTGCTATGTTTCCGGGGATTAGCTCCTTTGTCACTGTACTGCATCTTGAAATTCATCAGGTATAAAATCAGCATAAATTATTTATCTATGGTTATTATCACTATAAATTTAATTTATAATGGATAATATAAACTTGTATATTTTATTCTCATCAAAAGACTAATTGATAGATTTTTAATCTAGAGAGCTGTTAAATTATTCTTACAGAATTACTTCATTTAATTATATCTAATTGAATTAAAATGATAAATGGATATAAAATAGATTTGCATCACATTGATAATATAAAAATAATAAATTATCACTCACGTTAAAGAAAATCATAGTCAATATTTATGGAATGATAATAATCATTAGTTTGCTAATTATATATTATTTTTATAATTTCTTAATTTTTAGCACGATGTCTATTGATTTCACCTATACATAATGTCATTTAGTAAACATATAGGAATATTGCAGAATAAAATTCTAAATATATAAATTAATTGGATCATTATATTGATTTATATGAGATGGTCGCTATTATTATTTTGTCTTATCTGAAATTTGCGACCGACCCCACTATAGGCCACATAGCGGGGACGTAAGCTTGCTTTATTTAGATGAAAAGACAACCACTGTAGATGCGCGAGTGTAGTGCTGAAACGGTCTATCAAACAAGTGAACTTATTTCCTTATCGTCTGTAATTCAGCCGAAGGAATATTTTTGTATATTGACTAATGGGGTTTAATTTAATGAAATCTAAGCTGTTTATTCCTTCTTTATTTATATCTTCTTTATTTGCTGCAACAGCAAATGCTGGGGATGGGGTGGTTAAATTTACGGGAGAAGTAATACAGAATGCTTGTAAGGTTCATAGCGACTCTGTTGATCAAATTGTTAATATGGGAGTTATTAGTGCAGATGCATTTAAGCATGTAAATGATACGGCTGCACCAACAAAATTTCATATCAAATTGATTGATTGTCCGACAGAGATGAAAGAAAAAAGTATTTCTATCAAATTTGACGGACCTGGTGATAGCTATAATAGAGATCTCTTGTCGCTGTCTAAAGATAATAATTCCGCTGCTGGCGTTGCTATTGGTATTTATGAAGCAGATACTAATACCCGTATTCCGGTAGCAGGGGCTTCTGAATATAGCTCATTTAATGGAAGTGCTGATCAAGAATTAAGATTTGTTGCTAAGTATGTTGCCACAAAAGATAAGGTGAGTCCCGGCGCTGCTAATGCAGTCACTAATTTTACCGTAGTTTATAATTAACATTCCGACATTTTTTATACCACACTAATATATTTTAAGTTGCAGTATAGTAAAAACTGTATACCCATTGGATTTCAAGATGCAGCGCAACGGCAAGGGAATGACAAATTCGTCGGGAACGAATTTGCCCAGCCAAAGGCTGGCCATCGGTGAAAGGCAGGAGCCTTTCATTAATCCCCTGGAGCATAGATAACTATGTGGCCGGGGTGAGTGAGCGCAGCCAACAAAGCTGCAACTTGAAAGACGACAGGTATAGATTGAAAGATGAAGAGTATAAAACCTGGCAAGGACGCTTAGGTTATTTAATTGAATATAAATAATCATGATTGGCGGAGAAATGACAGTGTCGTATTATCGTGTGTTTTTTGTTGTTTTTTTATATTTCTTTAGTGGCAGCCTCGCTGTAGCTGGTGTCGTTGTTGGTGGCACCAGAGTTGTTTATTTAAGTGATAAAAAAGAAGTTTCTATCTCCATTAACAATCCAGAAAAAGAGGCTGTTTATCTGATCCAAAGCTGGATTCAAGATGAAAATGATAAAACAAAATCGCCGTTTATCGTAACACCGCCTTTATTTAAATTGCCGAGTAGTAATGAAAATATTTTACGTATTGTCAAAGTTGGCAATGAATTGCCGATGGATAGAGAATCAGTATTTTGGGTTAATATTAAATCGATCCCTGATACATCAACGTCAGATACAACCATGAACCAGTTGCAAATTGTAGTTAATTCACGCATAAAGCTGTTTTATCGGCCTGTACAACTGAAAGAAAAGGCAACCGTTGCTTATAAGCAAATGAAGTTCAAGCAAGAAAATGGACAGTTAATAGCCGAAAATCCAACCCCTTATTTTATTTCTTTTTCATCCCTTAATGCCGATAAGTATGATATTAAACATGCAGGCATGATTAAACCTTTTGGACAATTGAGTTGGCCTTTACCATTAAAAAATGCCAGAAAAGTGAGCTGGAAAGTTATCAATGATTATGGTGGCGTAACAAAGCCAGAGTTTGCAGATATTTAGTTGATATTCAACGGAATTTACATTATCTCCGATAAAGCCACTTCACCATATTGTTAGAAAATCAAATATGTCAAAACAAATCAGGCCTGATCTTGCTAAACAATCATATTGTGGCAATAATTATAGATTTTTACTTTCTTCATTAATCATGGCAGGGAATTTTTTTTATTATTCAACCGTGAATGCAGAGAATAAATTTAATATTCATGCTCTGAAAATTGACGGTGATTTTACTGATGATATCGATCTTTCTATTTTTCAGGATGGCTTTCAACCACCCGGTACTTACTGGGTAGATATTTATTTAAATAAAAAGAAAATAAATGAAGAGAATATTGAGTTTATTTTAGATGAAAATAAATTAAAGCCAAAAATGACGGTTAAAAAATGGCAGGATATGGGCGTAAAAATGGGTTCATTTCCTGAATTGGCAAGTTTAGCGCCAGAAACGGTGATCACCGATATTGGTAAATATATTCCGTTTGCCAGTATAGGTTTTGATTTTAATCGGCAACGATTAAATATCAGTATTCCTCAAGCAGCTTTGGATTATCATGCCAAAGACTATGTTTCTTCTGAATCGTGGGATCAGGGGTTAACTTCATTGCTGATTAATTATAATTACAATGGTGCCACAACTTGGAAGCCACATCATCATTCTACACAGAGTAATTACCTGAATTTTAGATCCGGGATTAATTGGCATGCCTGGCGTTTGCGTAATAATTTCAGTTATTCAAATCAAAATCAGCATTGGAAAAGTATCAGTACATATTTGCAGCGAGATATTCATTCCCTTAAAGGGCAATTGATTATTGGTGATAGTTTCACTTCCAGCAATTTGTTCGACGGAATTGAATTTCGTGGAATTCAGCTCATGTCTGATGAAAATATGTTGCCGGATAGCCAAAAAGGTTTTGCGCCCGTTGTGCGTGGTATTGCTCAGAGTAATGCACAAGTGACAATCAGACAGAATGGTTATGTTATTTACCAAACTTATGTTGCGCCTGGTGCATTTGAAATTAATGATCTTCATCCAACGGCATCCAGTGGTGATCTGGATATTATCATTAAAGAAGCGGATGGCCGGGAACGTCGTTTTACTCAGGCAATTGCTGCCATGCCGACGATGTTGCGGGAAGGCAATATCAGATATTCATTGGTGATGGGGCGTTATCGTTCTATCAGCAGCAATAAGCGTAAACCTTATTTTTCTCAGGGAACACTGACTTATGGTCTGCACAATAGGCTCACTATCTATGGTGGTACAATTCTATCCTCTGATTATCAATCTGTTTTGTTAGGTTCTGGTGTGGATTTGGGCAATTTTGGTTCCATTTCTGTCGATGCTGCTCATGCTAATACTGAATTACCATCAAATAAAAAATCTACTGGGCAGGCTTATCGTTTACGGTATGAAAAAGATTTTTCATTGACAGGAACACATTTGACGCTGGCGAGTTATCGTTATTCAACTGAAGGGTTTTATGATTTCAGCAACTCCAATCGTATTGAGAATGTTGCTCACTCTTTTGGGTATCTAAATAATAGGAAAAGCAAATTACAGCTGCAAGTTAACCAATCATTGGGGGATTTGGGCCGGATATATGTGATGGGATTGCAGGAAGATTATTGGAGTAGAGATGACCATGAGCGTTCACTTAATGTAGGTTACAACATGAGCCGCCAAGGGATCAGTTATGGGCTGAATTATTCCTACAATCTTCGCCCTGATTCTGCTGCAAATGAACAAATATGGACATTCAATATCCACCTTCCCCTTGATCACTGGCTCAAGCATAGTTGGGTGAATTATAACGTCAATTTCAACAAGAATAATAAGGCATCCCAACTGATCGGTTTGAGTGGAACTGCCCTTGAGGATAATAATCTGTTCTACAGTTTACATCAGAGCTATGCCAATAAAGGAGAGGGTGGGAGTGGAAGTATCCAGGGAGAATATAAGGGAGCTTCTGGTCGAATTAATGCTGGCTATAACTATCAATATCATAGTCAGCAGAATCATAGCAGGCAGTTAAATTACGGTATTAATGGAGGAATTGTTATCCATCCATATGGCCTGACTTTATCCCAAGAATTGGGTGAAACGGCTGTATTGGTGCGGGCAAAGGAGGCAAACGGCATCAAGATCGCCAATAACACGGCGGTTGCTACGGATTGGAATGGTTATGCGGTTGTACCGTATGTTGCCAGTTATCGTAAAAATCGGGTGGCGCTGGAACCAGAATCTTTTTCGGATGATGTTGATATTGATGTGAATACGCAATCAGTCGTGCCAACAAAAGGTGCTCTTGTTCTGGCCAATTTTCAGACCCGAATGGGAAATAGGATATTGATGTATTTGTCTTATCGGGGCAAGCCAGTTCCTTTTGGCGCTAAAGTCACGCCGGAGAAATCAAATGAGCTTGATGAAACCCACGATTCGATTGTGAGTCGTGAAGGGCAGGTCTACCTCACTGCGATGCCGGATAGTGGCAGGTTACAGGTCAAATGGGGAACTCCAGAGATTAAAACCTGCATGGTCAATTATTTCCTGTCGGAAAAAAAACCACCATCTGGTGTATATACCTTAGATATGAATTGCGAATAGGATCATGCACATATGCTTATTTCCCATAATAAATTCAGTTTATTACTGGCTATCAGCTTTATGTTGACTGGGTTGTTTACCAACGCATATAGCCGTACAGATCCCTGTCATTTTGAGTCTAAATATGTTGCACAGAATTTTTCCATCAATCTGGGGCAAGTTGTTCTAAATCAAGGGATGGGTATTGGTGCTGTCATTGATAGTTATCCCGTAAAACATATTGATTTAAATAGATTTCATTGCGATAGGTCGGAAAAGATCAAGTGGGAGTTTACGGGATATCCCCTTATGATGAATGGCAATAAAAGTATTCATGATTCAGGGATAGCGGGTATAGGGATTCGGGTTAATGATCAGGGAGATGAAACTAAGATTGAGTTTGTGAAAACAGAAGCTAGCACCGGCTCTGGTGCTATAAATTCTGGTGTACTGACCGCGCGTTTGGCTGGAACGGTCATATATTCTTTTTCCCTCAATGAAATACACTTTATTACGCCCAGTTGTGTGTTAAAAGAAAAGAGCATTCTTGTTCCTATGGGCAGGATAGGAAGCGCACAGTTTTCAGGTATCAATAGTACTGCGGGAGAACAACATTTCGATGTTGGTTTGGCATGCAATACTGATACACCGATTAAACTAGTGTTGGGTTCGTTGGGGACAGGCAGTGCCGAAAATATATTGGAGATTACCCGGGACAACGATTCGGCTAAAGGAATTGCTCTTCAAGTGTTGTACAAAGGCAAACCGATTATATTTAACTCGCCAATGATACCCGAAACTGGAGCGGATGGAATGTATTCTGTCCCTTTCATAGCGCGTTATATTCAGACCGAAAACCGTGTTACCGCTGGCGCAGCTAATGCCACTGCAACGCTGGATATTGTCTATCCTTAAATATTTTCAACCCTCTGACCAGCCATAACCCATTTTTGGCTGGTTATACTTTTCTGTCATGCAAGTTCACTTTTTGATGTCTAAAATTACCCGCTTTATTGCTGATTGGATTTATAATCCCCATTTATAGTGGAAGTATTGCCAATTAAATGGTAATTCCTTGAAGTAAGATAAGGAAATTGCTTTTACAAGTACTATGGCAAGTAATGCCTTATATAATACTTCTTATTCTTTGAGCACCATTTTTTTATAAGTTTCTTTGAGCATCATATGTCAAACTGCGCACTGAACCGCCGTTGGGCGGAACTCTTATTGGAAGCACTGACCCGCCACGGATTGCGTCATGTTTGTATTGCCCCTGGTTCCCGTTCAACCCCCTTGATATTGGCTGCCGCAGAAAACCAAAAACTTATTTGCCATACTCATTTTGATGAACGGGGTTTGGGGCATTTGGCTTTAGGGCTGGCAAAAGTGAGCAGAAAGCCTGTGGCAGTTATTGTGACATCAGGAACGGCAGTCGCCAATTTGTACCCTTCTTTGATTGAAGCAGGATTGACAGGGGAAAAGCTGGTCTTTCTCACTGCCGACAGACCACCAGAACTAATTGATTGTGGCGCAAATCAGGCTATTCGCCAGATAGGTATTTTTGCTTCCCATCCTTCCCAGACTTTGGCATTGCCACGCCCAACCACAGATATTCCTGCCAGTTGGCTGGTTTCTTCTCTTGATAATGGGATGTCAAACCTGAAACAAGGATCGCTGCATATTAATTGTCCGTTTGCTGAGCCTTTATATGGCAATGATATGACGGCGCATCAGGATTGGCAGCAAACATTGGGGGAATGGTGGCAGGGAAGTGAGCCGTGGTTGAGTCAGCCTGAAATCCGTACTATGACCAAGGTTGAGGATTGGGAATTCTGGCGGCAAAAACGAGGCATTGTTCTGGCAGGGAGAATGGACGCTGAAGAGGGAGAACTCGTTGCCCGATGGGCAAAAGAAATGGGCTGGCCGTTGATCGGTGACGTGTTATCTCAAACCGGACAGCCTTTGCCACATGCTGATTTATGGCTGAATCATTCCCGTACTCAGGATATTTTGTCGCAAGGACAATTGGTGATCCAGTTTGGGGCCAGCCTGACAGGAAAACGGCTGTTGCAATGGCAGGAAAAATGTCAGCCAGAACAGTATTGGATTGTTGATCCGATCTCTGGCAGGCTTGATCCCGCAAATCATCAAGGACGCAAATTTACTTGCCGTGTGGCGGATTGGTTACGTGAGCATCCTGCCCATCCTACCCATGTTTCATATTCCCGATTCTCTTGGGCAGATGAACTGGAAATATGGTCAAAAAAAGCTTTCGAGTGCACTCAAACAAAATTAGCCGGAAAATTCAGTGAAGCAGCAGTAGCACATCAATTGCACCAGTTATTGCCAGAACAAGGGCAGTTGTTTATCGGTAACAGCTTGATTGTGCGCTTGGTTGATGCCTTAGGGCAGCTTCCCGTCGGTTATCCGGTTTACAGTAACCGTGGTGCCAGTGGCATTGACGGATTGATCGCAACCGCAGCGGGTGTGCAGCGAGCAGCCAATAAGCCGACATTGGCGATTATCGGTGACATTTCAGCTCTCTATGATCTGAACAGCCTGGCTTTGTTACGTAATCTTTCCACACCGTTGCTGTTAATTGTTGTCAATAATAATGGCGGCCAGATTTTTTCATTGTTACCGACACCACAAGAAGAGCGTCAACGTTTCTACTGTATGCCACAAGATGTCAATTTTGATCACGCTGCCGCTATGTTTGGTCTGAATTATGCTGCTCCCGCAAATTGGACAGAATTAAAACAATACGTCAGACAAGTGTGGGAACATAAAGTGACAACATTAATTGAATTAAAGGTTGCTGACAGCGAAGGGGCGACATGTCTGCAAGAGTTACTGAAACAGGTGGCTAAGTTGTGATACTGAATTGCCAGACATTTCATTCTCATAATCGGGGTACGTGGTTGGTTTGGTTGCATGGTTTCTTAGGGAAAGGTGACGATTGGCTTCCTGTAGTCAATGCCTGCGATCAATATGCCTCATTGATTATTGATCTGCCCGGTCATGGAAATTCTGTTGATATTACGGTGCAAGGTGGTTTCGCTGAGGTGAGTGAGTTACTGAATGCAACGCTATCTGAGCGACAGATCGATGATTATTGGCTGATCGGGTACTCATTAGGAGGACGAATTGCCATGTATCATGCAATTCACGGCAAACATGATGGATTACGGGGATTGCTGGTGGAAGGAGGGAATCCGGGGCTGTTTTCCCGGCATGAACGAGCTGTGAGATTGCAACATGATTCGCACTGGGCACAGCGTTTTCGACAAGAGTCAATGAATGTGGTTTTAGCTGATTGGTATCAGCAGCCAATATTTGCCGATCTGACGTCGGTACAGTGTGGGAAACTTATTCATCTCCGCAGCCAGAACAGAGGAGATCGTGTTGCTGACATGCTGGAAAGTACCTCTTTAGGTCATCAACCGTGGTTGGTTCCTGAGTTACAAAAAATAACCACACCTTTCTCCTGCCTATGTGGTGAAAATGATAGTAAATTCCAGAAGATAGCAGAGCAATATTCTCTGCCATTAGAAACCATCCCTCAGGTTGGACACAATGCTCATTATGGTAATCCTGCGGCTTTTTCTGCGGCAGTGAACCATTTCTTATCACTTTTTGGTTAAGGAAATTCAGTAATGCGTTATCCAAGCGAAGAAAAATTGTACTCCCCCATTGAATGGCAAAATTGTTCTCAAGGGTTTGAAGATATTCTCTACCATAAGTCCGCAGATGGTATTGCTAAAATTACGATTAATCGTCCTCAGGTACGCAATGCGTTTCGTCCTCTGACTGTCAAAGAGATGATTCAGGCATTGGCAGATGCACGTTATGATGAGGAAATTGGCACAATTATTCTGACGGGTATGGGAGAAAAGGCATTTTGTGCCGGGGGAGATCAAAAAATCCGTGGTGACTACGGTGGCTATAAAGATGATAGTGGAATGCATCACCTGAATGTCCTGGATTTTCAACGCCAGATCCGCACTTGTCCGAAACCTGTTGTTGCTATGGTTGCAGGGTATGCCATTGGTGGTGGGCATGTGTTGCATCTGATGTGTGATCTGACCATTGCAGCGGATAATGCTATTTTCGGTCAGACAGGCCCTAAAGTTGGCTCCTTTGACGGTGGCTGGGGCGCATCTTATATGGCGCGGATAGTAGGACAGAAAAAAGCCCGTGAAATTTGGTTTCTTTGTCGCCAGTATAACGCCGAAGAAGCTCTGAATATGGGGTTGATCAACCATGTTGTGCCTTACGCCGAACTGGAAAAAGAGACTGTGCGCTGGTGCCGCGAAATGCTGGAAAACAGCCCAATGGCGTTGCGTTGCCTGAAAGCCGCATTGAATGCAGATTGTGATGGTCAGGCGGGTTTGCAGGAGTTGGCGGGGAATGCCACCATGTTGTTTTATATGACGGAAGAAGGGCAAGAAGGGCGCAATGCGTTCAATGAAAAACGTCACCCTGATTTCAGTAAATTCAAGCGTAATCCGTAATCCGTAATGCGTAAAGCGACCTTATATCAATTCAGCCTGCCAATGGAGGCAGGCGTTATTCTCCGTTACCAACGCCTGAAAACCCGTGATGGTTTTCTGGTACATTTGCAGGAAAATGGGCAGGATGGCTGGGGCGAAATTTCCCCATTGCCGGAATTTAGCCATGAAACGCTTGAACAGGCGAAAACAGCGACAGTGGAATGGCTGCAACAATGGTGCCAGAACAAAGTCGGGCTGAATAACCAATCAAAAGACAGTAAATTGCCTTCCGTTGCTTTTGGACTCAGTTGTGCATTGGCTGAATTGCAGGAAGAACTGCCTGAAGAAGCCAATTATCGTAAAGCACCGCTATGCACCGGTGATCCTGATGATGTGATTCTGTGTTTGGGAAATATGGCAGGCCAGAAAATCGCAAAAGTCAAAGTTGGATTATACGAAGCTGTTCGGGATGGCATGGTGGTAAATGTTATGTTGGAAGCTGTTCCCGATCTCCGGCTAAGATTAGATGCTAACCGCAGCTGGACACGTATAAAAGCAGATGGTTTCGCTAAATACGTCAATCCAGATTATCGTCAGAGAATTGCTTTTGTCGAAGAACCTTGTAAAACCCGTGAAGAATCGCTGGCATTTGCCCGTGAAACAGGTATTTCCATTGCATGGGATGAAAGTGTGCGTGAAGCGGGTTTTACTGTGGAAGCACAAGAGGGAGTTTCTGCCATTATCATTAAGCCGACATTGGTAGGCAGTATTGCCCGTTGCCGTCAATTAATCACAGAGGCGCATCAGTTAGGGCTGGAAGCAATTATTAGCTCTAGCATTGAATCCAGCTTTGGATTGACGCAATTGGCTCGTTTGGCTCATTGGTTGATACCCGGCTCTCTGCCAGGTTTGGATACACTGGATCTTATCCAGTCCCAGCTTATCCGTCGCTGGCCTGACAGTGACATTCCGTGTATTACGTTAGATCAGCTGGTAACGGTATGGAGCCATGAATGCCAGTAACTGAGTGGATACAATGGCCGTGGCAGCATTGGGCGACGGTCTATCCTCAAAAGCAGGCCGTTCAGTTATATGATGAGCCGCTAAGCTGGCAGCAATTAACGCAAAAAGTCAGCGCCATTGCTGCCAGGTTTCATCAACAGGGACTTTCTGAGGGTAGTGGTATCGTTCTCAGAGGCAAGAATAGCGCTGAATTTCTGCTGTGTTATCTGGCAGCGCTGCAATGTGGTGCAAGAGTCTTGCCCCTGAATCCCCAATTACCTGAACCATTATTGGCGAAACTATTACCTCATCTTAATCTGGATTATGGTGTGGATTTTACTGATTCACCTTCACCAGCCATTCAGGTCAGAGAACTAAACTGGCAACAAATATTGCCAGAAACATCTGAACAACACATGGCACTGTGGAAATGTCAACGTCCTGCCAGCATGATCTTGACCTCTGGTTCATCTGGATTACCTAAGGCTGCGGTGCATTCCATCGGGGCACATCTTGTTAGTGCGCAAGGTATTTTGTCTTGCATGGATTTTCAGCCAAATGATAGTTGGCTTCTTTCATTACCGTTGTTTCATGTTTCCGGTCAGGGCATTCTCTGGCGCTGGTTGCAAACAGGTGCAAAATTGGTATTGCGGAATTTACATCCATTGAATCAAGCACTATCTGGTTGCACCCATGCATCGCTTGTTCCTACTCAGCTTTGGCGTTTACTGAGTCAGCCGCAGGAACCTCAATTGATGTTAAAAGAGGTGTTACTGGGTGGTGCTATGATCCCAACGGAATTGACTCAACAGGCAGAACAGTCGGGAATTGGTTGTTGGTGTGGCTATGGGCTGACAGAAATAGCATCAACTGTTTGCGCAAAAAGGGCTGATGGATTACCGGGTGTGGGTCATTCACTTCCCGGAAAATCCATTCGTTTAGTGAATGAAGAAATTCAGATCCGAGCTGACAGTATCGCCAGTGGCTATTGGTTTGACGGAGAATTAAAACCTCTTACGGATGATGGAGGATGGTTTTCGACACGTGATCGGGGTGTGTTCGAATACGGGGAATTACGGATTTTAGGCCGCCTTGATAATCAGTTTTTCAGTGGTGGTGAAGGTATTCAGCCGGAAGATATCGAACGAATCATTAACCAACATCCGCAAATAGAACAAAGTGTTGTCGTTCCCATACCTGATATTGAATTTGGTCATCGGCCAGTGGCCGTAATCGATACACAATATCCTCTACTGACAGAGATACTTATTGATTGGCTCTCGGATAAACTCGCCGCTTTCCAGCGTCCTGTAGCTTGCTATCTATTACCTGCATCATTGAAAGATGGTGGAGTAAAAATCTCACGACAACAGGTTAAACAGTGGGTGATGGAAAGGGTAGCTCAATCATAAATAGTATACTAATGAATAGTACGGCCTATTAATAGTTATGTTATTTACATATCTTGATAAATCTAGATGTTACATTGCTTCTGCTATCTATGTCGTGACGTGGATTCTAGTAAAATGTCTCAGGTTATATTGGCATTCACCAATTAAGAAGGGACAAAAATATGAAAGGTTTTATTGCTGTCAGTGCAGCCGCCAGTTTACTTTTTGTAACTGGTTCAGCAAATGCAATTTCCGCAGATATACAGGTAGGTAAGCACAATACGAGTACATCTGTGGGAATTGGTGATAAAAATGCGGGGTTATCTCTAAATGGTAATTGGACTCGCAGTGATCATAATGGTCAATTGGGTAGTTTAGGTTTGGCTTTTGGTTTGCCTGTTGGACCATTAACGGCAAGTGTTGGTGGTAAGGCACTTTACTTATCTCCCAAAGATGGAAAAGATGGAGCTGCGTTGGCAGGAGGTCTTGGTCTCAGTTGGGCTGTAACACCTTCGCTTTCTCTGTATGGTGAAGCTTATGGTTCGCCATCAGGATTAACGTCAGGAATGGATTCTTATACTGAAGCTACCGGGGGAGTTCGGTACACTCTTTTCAAACCTCTCAGTATAGATGGCGGTTACCGTGTTATTGATATAAAAGGAAAGAATGGTAACCGCAGTAATAAAGTTTCTGATGGTTTTTATATCGGTGCTGGCGTCAGTTTCTAATGAATTTATAAAAATATCCGCATCAATATTGATGCGGATATTTTTAAATGCAGCAATTAACCAATTTTCGGCAGCATACCTGTCACGATGCCAATTTGAATTGCGATAACACCAATCCCGCACAGAAAGATAAATACTAAGGCAGGTTTACCTCCTTTGACACGATATTCTCCCTCGTTTTCCTCTCGGCTACGCCAAACCAGCAGACAAGGCAATAATAATGCCAGAATGGAAAGAGCGACAGCGGCAAACGTCAGTGCCATAACAAAGTTAGGGTAATAGAGAGCACAAAGTAATGGAGGGGTAAATGTTGTCAAACCAGTTTGTAAACGTCCTTTGACATGATTACGACGTTTTAGCAGGTCAGCAAGATAATCAAACAATCCAAGAGAAACGCCAAGGAATGAAGTCGCTAATGCGAGATCAGCAAACAGATGGACAGCAAGCTCTACTCTCGGTGAGGCAATAATTTCTCTGACTGCTTGTAAGAAACCATTCAGACCGGATTGTTGTGCGAGAATACCGACAAAAGTATTTGAAGAAATAGCCCCAAGCGTTACCAATTGCCACAAGATGTAAGCGACAAGTGGGATAGCACTGCCGATAATAAAAATCTTCCGTAGCTTGTTGGTGTCTCCTCCCATATAGGAAACGATGCTTGGCACACTGCCGTGAAATCCGAATGAAGTAAAAATTACCGGAATAGCGGATAGCACTAATCCTTGCTCAATGGGCATGGATACTAAATTGATTTTATCAACATGTGGCATCATTACAGCGAGTACGATCACCAAAAAAATGATTTTGGCAGTAAACAGCAAGCGGTTAATCAAGTCAACAGAGTGGGTGCCGATACAGACAACACCGCCAGCAATAATAGTAAAAGTAATAATCCCGACAGAGACAGAAATGGGTTTATCTAACCAGGAAGATAAGCTTGCTGACAGTAATTCTCCTGCACCACTGATATAAGCCGTTGTCAGAGCATACATCAGGAAAAGCATACTGAAACCGGTCAAAACTTGACCGCCAAATCCAAGATAACGTTTTGCAATCGTTCCCAGCCCAGTGTCAAATTTACTATGTTGATAAACTTCCACAAGCAGGAGTGCTGTATAACTCATCAATGCCCAAAGGGCGACTAACATAGCAAATGTAGTTCCAAAACCTACACCCGCCGCTGCCAATGGCATTGCCAGCATTCCCGCACCAATCGTCGTTCCAGCGACAATAAAAATACTGCCAATAGTGCGATTCTTCACGCGATCCTCGTCTTATGATTATGTTGAAAAATAGTTATAAAACTGGCAGGTTAAATGATTGATTTGTGACTGTCAAATTTATGATACATAAGGTGTAAATAAATAATTACGAAATTAATAGCATTGGTATAGAGGGAGGTAAAAATGACTTAATGCTACAGTTTTATTTTATCTAACTACAGCTTTGTTGGTTGAGCAAGGTCATATATCCCCGACCTTATAGTTGTCACTGAGGGTAGAGCTTTTTTTCGTTGAAGTGTTGTAACTTGAAAAATGACAAGTATAGATAATTTGCAATCATAGACTATATGATTAGAGAATGAGCAGCAAATAATAAAGGATTAATTTAAAGGATATGAGATGTCGAAGTGTTCAGATCCGGGGAGACATGAAATACTGATAAAGTAAAAACCCGCTATCTCACCGGATGATTACGGGAAATAGCGGGTTCTTGTTTGGTGCCGGCTACCGGAGTCGAACTGGTGACCTACTGATTACAAGTCAGTTGCTCTACCAACTGAGCTAAGCCGGCGAAATTTGGCGGAAGGATAGAGATTCGAACTCTAGGATGGTTTCCCATCGGCGGTTTTCAAGACCGCTGCCTTCGACCGCTCGGCCATCCTTCCATGGCGCGAGATTATGCCTATATCGTTTGGATGTGTCTAGTCCCTAAAGAAAAAAAACACGTTTTTTTTGCTGTTTGCTTAATCTTCGATCTGTAATGGCCTTTTCATTCATTAACCTGCTAGTATTAAGTTCAGTTTATTGGCTTATTTATATACAATTCATGTCCCGTTGATCAAAATATATTCATGTTAAAGGTAATTATCCAAAGAATGTATAAACAATCACCTATCAAGCCATCTGCTATTCCTCGTTTTTACGCGTTATTTGTTACTTTGCTTTTCACGTCTCTATTTTTATTCGGGTATAACTATTTTGATATTTGGCTGATGGAGAAAAAATATGCTATCAGTAGTGTAGCCGCGAGGATGAGGTTACAGATCGGAGATTATCGTTATCATGCAAATCATATCTTCGAGCAATCACAATCTAATATTCAGCCAATCTCCTCTCAGGAGACAACATCATTGTTAAAAATTCGTCCCAATGTCTATTGGTTAGAAAATCACAATCAGGCTGTTGATACAATTATTTTTGGTCCTTACAACGATTTGAGTATTCAATTCGCTCAGCGTCTTTCTACTTATCTGGAAATTCTCTGGGGTTCCCGTAGTGAATACTTGTCTATGTATTATCTCAATGGGCAGGACAATAATTTACTTCTGGTAACAACTCATTCGATTTTAAAACCAGAAATAAGATTAAAGGAGAGTTATCTGACTCTGACTCCTGAGACCAAACGGACAGAGATGTTGGAGCAGTCTATTACATTGGAGGAAAAAGAAAGCATTTCTAACATCAATGTACTGCGTGGTGATAATATTTATTTCTATACCTATAAAGCCGCATTTAATGCAGCTGGGCAATTAACTACTATTATTGCTTTTGATTTGCCAATTAATAACCTCTTACCGGTTGATATGTCACCAGCAAATTTTCTCCTAAGCCCAATCGATTCAGATGAATCTGATAGCCCCAATAAAATGGGAGTTTCATTGAATGGTTTTTGGTTAGAGTTTTCTGAACATCTTAATATCATGCCGTATAGATTGATCTATCAGGTTCCGCTAAAAACACTGATTGTAGATTTATTGTTCAGAAACGTCTGGCTTTTACTTTCAATATTGATTTTCTTTTTGTTCTCACTGAGTGGATTGTTTTATATCCGTCGGCGTTATATTGCTCCGAATGCTTCCATGGATCATGAATTGAAAATTAAGGATGCTCTGAATAGTGATATTATCTCCAATATCCCTATTGGATTACTGGTCTATGATTCTGAAGAAACCCAGATAGTAATGAGCAATAAAATCGCAGAGCGATTGATACCCCATCTAGATTTGAACAAAGTTATAATGATGGCACAACAACATCATGGAGTAATTCAAACATCTATTGATGAGATGATTTATGAAGTGAGAATGTATAACAACAGATTATTGCCAGAGACCTATCTATTTTTGCTACAGGACAAGGATAAGGAAGTTATGGTTAATAAACGATTACAACTTGCTCACAGGGAATATGATAAAAGTATTCAAGCCAGGCGTTCAATACTTTCAAATATTAATAATGAAATAAAACATCCGATTAAAGGAATGAATGATATTGCTATCCAATTGAAGCAGCTATCACAAGATGAGAATGAACAGAAGCTGTTGGATAAGTTATTAAACAAATCTCAATATATTACTGAATGGATTGAAAATGTTTCGTTACTCAACGGGTTGGAGTTAGGTGATTGGCAGCCGGAACATGAAATATTTCCTCTGTCTTCACTGTTGGAAAATATTTTTAAAGCCTCTTTTCCGACCTTAAATGCTAAAGGTTTGAAATTTTATTATCATTTTAATGTTCCCCATGAATCTTTATTCATTGGAGACACTTTTGCACTACGTAAAATCATTACATTGTTATTTTATTATTCAATGGCAACGACCAGTTATGGTAAAATATCATTGACTGTTAATAGTTCTGGTAAATATGATAATCATATTCAGATTGAGCTGATAGATAGTGGCTCTGGTTTGAATGAAAGAGATTTGACCAGTTTGAATTATCCTTTCCTGAATGAGTTAGTAGAAGATAAGTATTCTACTAACTCAGGCATGACTTTTTATTTATGTAATCAACTATGCAAAAGAATGGATGGAAGTCTTGAGATTAAAAGTAAGTTGGGATTGGGTACACATTATGTTATCAGTCTGCCATTGTTGCAGCATGATGATGAAAATGGTGAGACACCTCAGCTTTTGGAAGGGATTACAGTCTTAATTGATATCAATAACCCTGAGGTCAACAAGATAATCCATTCTTACCTCAATAATTATGGTGCAGCATATTTCGATAAAAGCAAAGAGAATATTACTGAAGAATACGATATTATACTTACTGATAAGCAGTACAACGAAGAAAAACCAGCTATATTATTAGTAGGTAGCTCAGTAGGATTCAAGCAAGTGAGACCAGGTCTGGTTCAGTGCAATTACAATCTTGTTGATGCTGTTATCAATGCAATATCGTTTTTGATTGAAGAAAATTTTAGTTTAGATGAATCCAGAGAAATTACTGAAATCTCTCAGCCTGTATATGATTCTGCTGATAATACCAATCTCTTAGAGGGTATTGATTTATCTGATAATATTTATAGTAATATCGATAATGCTCTCAAGAGTTATCAGATTCAGTTAGCAAACAGTGACTATGGTAAATTATTTATAGAGACAGTACCTATGGATATTACTAAGCTGTATACTGATGTAGAACTACATGATTTGATATCACTTTCGCAAACGGTACACCGCCTTAAGGGTGCGTTTGCTATGTTAGATTTTAAGTTTCTTAGGTCATCATGTGAGGCGTTGGAAAAACACATAGCAGACAATAATGAAGTAGAAATCAAAAATAGCATCAGCCTCATTGATTCCTTTGTCACAAAGCTGTTGCAACAAGGTAACCAATAATATGAATAACCTTAATGTCATTATTGCTGATGACCATCCCATCGTTTTGTTTGGCATCCGCAAGTCACTTGAACAAATTGAGTGGATTAATGTCGTTGGTGAATTTGAAAATTCAACAACGCTCATTAATAGTTTGCCACATATAGGAGCAGATGTTCTCATTACGGATTTGTCAATGCCTGGGGATAAATATGGTGATGGCATTACCTTGATAAAATATATTAAACGCCATTATCCAGCATTGTCTGTTATTGTGCTTACAATGAACAACAATCCAGCTATTTTAAGCGCTATACTTGAACTTGATATTGAGGGAATTGTGTTAAAGCAGGGGGCTCCGACTGATTTGCCTAAAGCACTTTCTGCTTTGCAGAAAGGAAAGCAATTTACACCGGAAAGTGTTTCTAAATTGCTGGAAAAAGTGAATGCTAATGGTTATGGGGATAAACGTTTATCTCCAAAAGAGAGTGAAGTTTTGCGTTTATTTGCTGAGGGACTTCTTGTCACTGATATCGCCAAGAAACTCAATCGCAGTATTAAAACGATTAGTAGTCAAAAGAAATCAGCTATGCTAAAACTAGGAGTTGATAACGATATTGCACTGCTTAACTATTTGTCCTCTGTTACTATTAATAAAGATATTGGTAAATAGTTAATGAGTTATCCTCCTCAATAGAAAATCGGTAGCAGGGGTTACCGATTTTCTGCTATTTCCATGCTCAATACATCTTATTTTTAATATTGATATATTCTATTAGTACATTTTTCAATATTGCGAGTGAAACAGGTTTTGATAAACAATTATCCATTCCTACGTTGGTACAACGTTGTTTTTCCTCTGCAAGAGCATTGGCAGTAATACCGATAATTGGTTTAGTGTAACCTTTATTTCTCAAGTATTGTGTGAGTTCGTATCCATCCATATTTGGCATGTTCACATCTGTTAAAATAATATCGGTTGAATTGTGTTTGAGATACTCAATGGCGTCAATGCCATCATTCGCCATTGATGTATTGAATCCTATGGAATTCAATTGGTCGGTCAGCAAATGCCGATTAATGGGGTGATCATCAATAACCAGTACTTTTACTGTATTTAAACGAGTATCTGTTTGAATAGTTTCAGATACAGCAGGAGAGGTTGATATAGCACTTATGGGAATGAGGTTATGCGTTGTCAGCAGGTTATCCAACATACTATCTAATTCACTCAGCTCATAAGTATTATACAACCAATAATTTTCTTGAATCTGTTTCGGTGGGCCAATATGTTTCTCTGATATCTCTATATAGCAATAGACAGAAATATTGTTCTTGTTATATTGATCGCTGATGAGTATCTCTGTGCCATCTATTTTACTCCCATCGTATATAACGACTTGGAAGTGATGTTGTAAGAGAAAATCTTGTAAATATTTTTCCATAAAATCATTGCAAACAGCCAGCAAAATCTTTTTCTGAGCACGTTGCCCGGACATTTTTTTAGCATGATATTTAACCCCATATAGAGGGATACGGATGGAAAAAATGCTGCCAACATATTTTTGTGAAACGAATTCAATATCACCATCCATCAAATTGATGAGTTTTTCACAAATAGCTAACCCTAATCCTGTACCTTGTGAAGCATTTTCTTTATTGGCACTGATTTGGAAGAATGGTTCAAATAGTTGGAATTGTAATTTATCATCGATGCCAAGCCCAGTATCTTTGATACTGACATACAGATAGCCATGCTTTGAAGTAATTTCAATAACAACACAACCTGATGCGGTAAATTTAATTGCGTTGTTCAGTAAGTTAGAGATGATTTGTTGTAATCTTACTGGATCATTGCGGATAACATCGGGAACATTTGGCTCAATATAGCAGTATAATCCTAGTCCTTTTTTTGTGATCAGGGGAAGATAGTTTGAAATTACATGTGATATGACTTCTCTGCAATTGAAATTCCTAGGGTCAATTTTTAACTGCTTTGATTCTATTTTAGAGAAGTCGAGAATATCGCTAATGATTTTCAGTAATAGTGATGATGAATTATTCATTGTTGTCAGCAATCGTGTAGATTCTGATGGCAATGAATGAGATTGTATTAATTCCAGATTACCAATAATTCCATATAGAGGTGTTCTTAATTCATGGCTGACGGTTGCAAGGAACATTGATTTTGCCTGATTGGCTTGTTCTGCGGCAGAAGCCATTTCTTGTAATGATTTTTCCATTTTTACACGAGTACTAACATCTATTAGTACACAGATTGCAACTTCTTCATTACGATAGCGTGAATGAACAAAACTAATTTGCAAATGATTATTATTACTAGTGACAATATCAATATAACTACTTGTTTTATCACAAATAATATCGACAATGCGTTTTTGATCTTTATATGTCAGCATTCGGATATAGTTATGCGCAAGTTCATTACTTAAAATATTAACGCCATCACTGACTCTTAAAATACTTATTCCCACAGGAGCAGATGCGACTATTTTATGGTTAAATTGTTCGTGTTCTTCAAGACGGATAGCATTATCTTCTGCTGGAGCAAACATTTTTCTCTCAAATAACCAGACAA
Organism: Xenorhabdus sp. Sc-CR9; assembly: GCF_963897815.1. Classification (NCBI taxonomy): domain Bacteria; kingdom Pseudomonadati; phylum Pseudomonadota; class Gammaproteobacteria; order Enterobacterales; family Morganellaceae; genus Xenorhabdus; species Xenorhabdus sp. Sc-CR9. The sequence continues at coordinate 11,606 of NZ_CAWQTY010000174.1, read as the reverse complement.
AAAAGATAATTGAGATTGCAGAAATAATATTCAATATAATGCTATTAATTGCTTTGGCTCTAAGTTCATTGTAGACATATTTTAGTGATAACGTATAGGCTACATGTAATGCAGACGGTGATAAACGCCGTATTAATATTAAAGAAGTAAGATTTTCATTATATCCGAAATAATTAGACAGCATGTTGAATTTCATCGCAGGTTGGCTATTATCAGTAGATTGGACTGGGTATTGTAATTCGACATCTCCAGTATTATTTAGTATATGTATAGTTACAGGTCTTTCCCTTTTTTGCAGAAATAGTTTTAGCTTGATTGATTTTTCGAAACCAATTACACCTGCGATTTGCCCATTGGCATATACTGGTGTAATGACATAAAGAGTGCCAGTATCTATTCTTGAATACGGCATGATCCAAAAGATAGTCTGCTCTTTTGCTTGATCTTTCTGTATGGTGAGTTTGCGAGTATTCTCGTAGAGTTCTTTTTTTAGTGGGTCGGATATTATTATGCTGCTATAGGCACTCAAATTCACCATGCACATACTCTGTGTTTCAATGAAAAAAATCTCATTCACCCCACGCATAGCAGAAATATTTTGGGTCCAAAATGAAATTAAGTCATTTAATGAACTTAACTGTTCATGTGATTTTTTCTGTAAAAGATCACAATTAGAATTTGCATTCAGGGAAGTGTATGAGACAGTATTGTTATTATGTGGGGGGGGAATAATTGCTATATCTTTCTCGTTTGATTGTGATAAATGTTTCTCAGTCGTATATTGTATATCACGTAAAATATTGGTGATGCCTCGCATAAAAGTAAATGCTATATCGTAGCTTGAATTGTAGTCTTGACGAATATCTGATTTGACCTCATTAAAAAAATTTGCCAAATAAAAAGTGGTTAGTAAGGCACCGAGTGCCCATAGCATAAATCCGAGCACCCGAAAAAGATAACGGGATATCTTTAATGACGTCCGAAAAGAAGATAAATATCTCAAGAGATCGCCTGACGAAGATTATGATTAACAATAACTATTCACAGCATATACTAGTGTAGCAGGGAATACAAAGTAGCATTTAACTCTTGCTAATTCATCGTCAAAAATTGTGCAAAAAAGCAGGCATTTAAGTGCCTGCTTTATTGTTAGGGATTAACAGAATTAGATTAAGGTAAATTAATTATTCTTGATCTTCTGATCTGTTATGTTCTTCATCAGAGGGACTTGCTGTATTGTCATCCTCATCTTCGTCATCAGGTTCAGCAACACGCTGCAAGCCAACAACTTTTTCGTCTTCAGAAGTACGGATGAGAGTAACTCCTTGCGTATTACGACCAACAACACTAACCTCGGAAACTCGGGTTCTCACCAATGTACCCGCATCAGTAATCATCATGATCTGATTGGTTGGTTCTACCTGAATTGCTCCGATCACGTTACCGTTGCGTTCGCTGACTTTGATGGAAATAACCCCTTGAGTTGCACGGGATTTGGTTGGATATTCACTTTCAGCAGTACGTTTTCCGTAACCATTCTCGGTGACAGTCAGGATTTCACCTTCCCCACGAGGAATGATCAGAGAAACGACTTTATCGCCTTGGCTGAGTTTGATACCGCGAACCCCGGTTGCGGTACGTCCCATTGCACGGACACCTTTCACACGAATAGTGCCGTCTTCCAGTGTTTCTTCCTCTTCTTCAAGGAAACGAACAACTTTACCTTGCGCAGAGAAGAGCATGACTTCATTGTTGCCATCAGTCAGATCAACACCGATCAGTTCATCTCCTTCATTCAGATTCACTGCGATGATACCAGCACTGCGTGGACGACTGAATTCACTGAGTTTGGTTTTCTTAACGATACCGCTTGCCGTTGCCATGAAAATATTTAACCCATCTTCATACTCACGCACTGGCAAAATAGCTGTAATGCGTTCGTTCTGATCCAATGGCAACAGATTGACAATTGGACGACCACGAGCACCACGACTTGCTTCTGGCAATTGATATACTTTCATCCAGTACATCTTGCCCTTATTTGAAAAACAGAGAATCGTATCGTGGGTGTTAGCTACCAGCAGGCGCTCAATAAAGTCTTCTTCCTTGGTGCGCGCAGCTGATTTACCCTTACCACCACGACGTTGGGCTTCGTAGTCGGATAATGGCTGATATTTTACATACCCCTGGTGGGATAGTGTTACTACAACATCTTCCTGATTAATCAGGTCTTCGATATTGATATCTGCGGAATTCTCCGTCAGTTCAGTTCGGCGGGCATCGTTATACTGCTCTTTGATAGCCAGCAACTCTTCACGAATAACTTCCATCAAGCGTTCTGGGTTTTCCAAAATGAACAGCAATTCAGCAATCACTTTCAGCAGTTCACGATATTCATCAAGCAGCTTTTCATGTTCCAGGCCGGTCAATTTTTGCAGACGCAGATCCAAAATTGCCTGTGCCTGTTGTTCGGTCAGGTAATATTTACCGTCACGAATACCATATTCTGGCTCCAACCATTCTGGGCGGGCAGCATCATCACCTGCTTGTGCCAGCATAGCGGCAACATTACCCAATTCCCACGGTTGATAAATCAAACTTGCTTTAGCCTCAGCAGGTGTGGAAGCACGACGGATCAATTCTATAACAGGATCAATATTCGCCAGTGCAATGGCAAGAGCTTCAAGGATATGGGCACGTTCGCGAGCCTTGCGCAGTTCGAAAATTGTCCGGCGTGTAACAACTTCGCGACGGTGGCAAACAAACGCAGAAAGAATATCTTTCAGATTAAGTAATTTGGGTTGTCCTTGGTGCAGGGCAACCATGTTAATACCAAATGAAACCTGCAATTGGGTCAGTGAATAGAGATTATTCAGAACAACTTCACCAACGGCATCACGTTTTACTTCAATAACAATGCGCATCCCATCTTTATCGGATTCGTCACGCAGTGCACTGATCCCTTCAATGCGTTTCTCTTTTACCAGTTCAGCGATTTTTTCGATCAATCGGGCTTTGTTGACCTGATAGGGAATCTCATTGACGATAATGGTTTCGCGGCCAGTTTTTTCGTCAGCTTCAACTTCTGCGCGGGCGCGGATATAAATTTTACCGCGACCAGTACGATAGGCTTCCTGAATGCCACGACGACCATTGATAATGGCAGCTGTAGGGAAGTCAGGGCCAGGAATATATTCCATCAGGCCTTCGATACTGATGTTTTCATCATCAATATAAGCCAGACAGCCGTCAATCACCTCAGATAAGTTATGAGGCGGGATGTTGGTTGCCATACCTACCGCAATCCCTGATGATCCATTCACCAACAGATTGGGGATACGGGTTGGCATCACCTCTGGGATTTGTTCTGTGCCATCATAGTTAGGCACAAAGTCGACAGTTTCTTTTTCCAAATCCGCCAGCAATTCATGGGCAATTTTTGCCATGCGTACTTCGGTATAACGCATCGCTGCCGCAGAATCGCCATCTACTGACCCAAAGTTCCCCTGACCGTCAACCAGCATGTAACGCATAGAGAATGGTTGTGCCAGACGAACAATCGTGTCATAAACAGCGCTGTCACCGTGTGGATGATATTTACCGATAACATCCCCAACAACGCGGGCAGATTTCTTATAAGGTTTATTCCAATCATTTCCTAATACATTCATCGCGAAAAGTACGCGGCGGTGTACTGGCTTCAGTCCATCCCGAACATCTGGAAGTGCGCGTCCAACAATAACGGACATCGCATAATCCAGATATGAGCTTTTCAGCTCTTCTTCGATGTTGACCGGTGTGATTTCTCTGGCAATGTCGCTCATGGAGCCACTGTCCCTCATACTCCGAATTCAAAGGCTTAGAATTATACCACAAATTGACAGTTTTATAAAAACCCGATGCGGGTATTTCAAGATTAAGGCATGTATAATAGTTTTCTGTCACACATCCCTATAATACTGTTACATTTTCTGTGAACCAGTTTTCTGTGCACCAGTTTTCTGTGAAGCAGTTCCTAGGAGCGATATCGCTGATGAATATCAAAACTACCGATTCACATATTCGAACCCATGCCAATGTGGATCAACAGGAAATCGAGAAATTTGAAGCCGTAGCTTCCCGTTGGTGGGATCTTGAAGGTGAATTCAAGCCACTGCACCGAATAAATCCACTGCGTTTAAACTATATCCTGCGACATGCTGATGGCCTTTTTGGCAAGAAAGTGCTGGATGTTGGTTGCGGCGGTGGCATTCTGTCAGAAAGCATGGCTCGTGAAGGTGCGGAAGTGACAGGGTTGGATATGGGGTTTGAGCCTCTGCAAGTTGCTCGTCTACATGCTCTGGAATCAGGTATTTCCATCTCTTATGTGCAGGAAACGGTAGAAAATCATGCCGAACAGCACCCGTATGCTTATGATGTCGTGACATGCATGGAAATGCTTGAGCATGTACCAGACCCTGAATCAGTGGTTCATGCTTGCGCCAAATTAGTCAAACCGGGCGGTCACGTGTTCTTTTCAACGATTAACCGTAACCGGAAAGCATGGCTTATGGCCGTTATCGGTGCTGAGTATATTTTGAATATGGTGCCTAAAGGCACACATGATGCGAAAAAATTTATTCGTCCTTCTGAATTAATTCATTGGGTTGATAAAACCACGTTGAAAGATCAACATATCATTGGATTACATTACAACCCATTGACGGATAAATTTCGTCTTGGACACAATGTAGACGTGAACTACATCTTGCATACTCAATCAGTTAAAAGTCACAATTAAGGGATTAATAAAACGACAACTAGATATTTTTTTTAAGATTTTATTTTTCCTGTTTTGCCGATAGCCTTATGAAAGTAACATCAAGTAACTACGCAGGTTATCGGCTCTTTGGCAAAATTAATCCTCAAGTTATCCACAAAACTTTCCGATTTTGTACACTTGATAAAACGCGAATTTAACATTATCTTGTTATTACCGTTTTAATTACCCCCTATATATTGTGTTTCTTGTCATCCTATAGTAACGAACAGTAACGAAACGAGTAGTAGCGAAATAGTAACTTACAGTTGCCAAGTTCCCAATTGGCCCTCAGCCATTCTGGGTGTATCGTGCTGTCAATAGGTCAAGAAAGACGGTATAGGTGAGATACGAAAAGAGAGAAGGTGTATTTCCCTATGAACCAGAGTCTGCTAGTTACCAAACGTGATGGACATAAAGAACAAATTGATCTTGATAAAATTCACCGGGTTGTTGCCTGGGCTGCCGAAGGTCTGAAAAATGTCTCAGTATCACAAGTAGAACTGCGTTCCCAGATTCAATTTTACGATGGCATCAAAACATCTGATATCCATGAAACCATGATCAAAGCTGCGGCTGATTTGATCTCCGGTGATGCACCTGATTATCAGTATTTAGCCGCACGTCTGGCTATCTTTAACCTGCGTAAAAAAGCTTATGGTCAGTTTGAACCACCTGCGCTATATGACCATGTGGTACATATGGTAGATTTGGGTAAGTACGACAAACATTTGCTGGGAGACTATTCCAAAGAAGAATTCGAGCAAATGGACAGTTTTATTGACCATCTGCGCGATATGAATTTCTCCTATGCAGCTGTAAAACAGCTGGAAGGGAAATATCTGGTACAAAACCGTGTGACTGGTGAGATTTATGAAAGTGCTCAGTTCCTCTACATTTTGGTAGCTGCGTGCCTATTTTCTTCTTATCCGAAAGAAACGCGTCTGGACTATATCCGTCGTTTCTATGATGCGGTTTCCACCTTTAAAATCTCGTTGCCAACGCCGATTATGGCGGGGGTTCGTACACCGACTCGTCAGTTTAGTTCCTGTGTCCTGATTGAATGTGGTGATAGTCTGGATTCTATCAATGCAACATCCAGCGCAATTGTAAAATATGTATCCCAGCGTGCTGGCATTGGTGTGAACGCGGGTCGTATCCGTGCATTGGGCAGCCCAATTCGTGGCGGTGAAGCCTTCCACACCGGCTGTATTCCATTCTACAAACATTTCCAGACAGCGGTAAAATCCTGTTCTCAGGGTGGGGTTCGTGGCGGTGCAGCAACGTTGTTCTACCCTATATGGCATTTAGAAGTTGAGAGCCTGCTGGTACTGAAAAACAACCGTGGTGTTGAAGGCAACCGCGTCCGCCACATGGATTACGGTGTACAAATTAATAAACTGATGTATGAGCGCCTGATAAAAGGGGAAGACATTTCTCTGTTCAGTCCGTCTGATGTTCCGGGACTATATGATGCTTTCTTTGCGGATCAGGATGAGTTTGAGCGTTTGTATACCCAGTATGAGAACGACAGCAATATCCGTAAAGAGCGCATTAAAGCGGTTGAGCTGTTCTCATTGATGATGCAAGAACGTGCTTCAACGGGGCGTATCTACATCCAGAACGTTGACCACTGTAATACTCATAGCCCATTTGATCCGGCCATTGCGCCTGTTCGTCAATCTAACCTGTGTTTAGAAATTGCACTGCCGACCAAGCCATTGAACAATATTAACGATGAAAATGGTGAAATTGCGTTGTGTACATTGTCTGCTTTCAATTTAGGCGTTATCGAAAATTTGACTGAATTGGAAGAACTGGCAGAGTTGGCAGTCCGTGCGTTGGATTCTCTGTTGGATTATCAAGATTATCCAATTGTTGCTGCGAAACAAGGCTCAATGGGGCGTCGTACTCTGGGTATCGGTGTGATTAACTTCGCTTATTATCTGGCGAAAAATGGCGTGCGTTATTCCGATAGCAGCGCCAATAATCTGACCCACAAAACATTTGAAGCTATTCAGTATTATCTGTTGAAAGCTTCAAATGAGTTAGCGAAAGAAAGGGGATCTTGTCCGTGGTTTAGTGAAACTACATATTCACAAGGCATCCTGCCGATCGATACTTACAAAAATACATTAGATACGCTGAGCAGTGAACCTCTGCACATGGATTGGGAAGCTCTGCGCAGTGATATTAAACAGTATGGTCTGCGTAACTCAACATTATCTGCATTGATGCCATCAGAGACATCTTCACAGATCTCTAACGCAACGAATGGCATTGAGCCACCGCGTGGCTATATCAGTGTGAAGGCATCAAAAGACGGTATTCTGCGCCAAGTTGTACCGGATTATGATCTTCTGAAGGGGGCTTATGAATTGTTGTGGCAGATGCCAAGCAATGATGGCTACCTGCAACTGGTAGGAATAATGCAGAAATTTATCGATCAATCAATTTCTGCCAATACTAACTATGATCCGGCTCGTTTCCCTAATGGCAAGGTTCCGATGAACCAATTGCTGAAAGATTTACTGCTCGCTTACAAATATGGTGTAAAAACACTGTATTACCACAATACCCGTGATGGGGCAGAAGATATTCAAGGTGATCTGGAAGAAGTAGTTGAATCTGCTGATTCCGATTGTGAAGGCGGCGCGTGTAAGATTTAATTTGAGGAAGCTATGTCCTATACTACTTTTTCGCAAGTAAAAAATGATCAGTTACAGGAACCGATGTTTTTCGGTCAGTCTGTAAACGTGGCACGTTTCGATCAACAAAAATATCCTATTTTTGAAAAGTTGATCGAAAAACAACTTTCTTTCTTCTGGCGTCCAGAGGAAGTAGATGTTTCCCGTGATCGTATTGACTACAACTCGCTGCCAGATCACGAGAAACATATTTTCATCAGCAACCTGAAATATCAGACGCTGCTGGACTCCATTCAGGGCCGTAGCCCGAATGTGGCTTTCCTGCCGCTGATTTCCATTCCAGAACTGGAAACATGGATTGAAACGTGGTCGTTCTCAGAAACGATTCACTCGCGTTCTTATACGCACATTATCCGTAATATCGTCAACGATCCTTCTATCGTGTTTGACGATATCGTGGAAAACGAACAGATTTTAAAACGCGCTAAGGATATTTCTGCGTTTTATGACGATCTGATCAAAATGACTAACTACTATCATCAGTTGGGTGAAGGAACACACAGTGTTGCGGGTAAAACAGTCATTGTTGACCTTCGTGCATTGAAAAAGCAGCTTTATTTATGCCTGATGAGCGTTAATGCCTTGGAAGCTATCCGTTTCTACGTCAGCTTTGCCTGTTCATTTGCTTTTGCCGAACGTGAATTGATGGAAGGTAACGCTAAGATTATCAAACTGATTGCTCGTGATGAAGCTCTGCATTTAACCGGAACTCAGCATATGCTGAACCTGCTGCGCTCTGGTCAGGATGATCCTGAAATGGCGGAGATTGCCAAAGAGTGTGAACAAGAGTGTTACGATCTGTTTGTAGACGCGGCGGAGCAGGAAAAAGAGTGGGCTGATTATCTGTTCAAAGATGGTTCCATGATTGGTCTGAACAAAGATATCCTGTGCCAGTATGTCGAATATATCACCAATATTCGTATGCAGGCAGTTGGCCTGAAATTGCCGTTTGAAACACGCTCTAATCCAATCCCTTGGATCAATGCGTGGCTGGTTTCCGATAATGTCCAAGTGGCTCCACAGGAAGTCGAAGTCAGTTCTTACTTGGTTGGTCAGATTGATTCGGAAGTCAATACTGAAGATCTCAGCGGTTTCGAACTCTGAGATGGCTGATTACAAAATTACCCTGCCGTCATGGCAGGGTTTATCCATCCGTTATTCTTCAGATCTCCACAGTAATTTACTGGAAGCATTAGAACAGGGAAGAATGCAGATTGAATACCAGTGCCGTCAGGGGTATTGTGGTTCTTGCCGTGTTCGTTTGGTAAAAGGGAAAGTGGGATATCCTTGCAAACCATTGGCGTTTGTCAATGAAGGGGAAATTTTACCTTGTAGCTGTCACCCACTGACAGACATTGAAATTGAGTTGTAAATTATTTTATAACTATAAAAATCTGACTAGATAGATAGGTGTATTTCGTTACAGTACTCTTCATGTATATATATCCGTCGTCTTTCAAATTGCTGCTTTGTTGTCTGCGTTCATTACTGTGTTGAGCTTAATTTGTGAATCCAAGTTTATTTATCTCTTCCATGCTAGCTCCAATATTTACTCGAACTTAGTTTTTGAACAAATTATTTATTACTGTATATATCTGTTATATCTTCCACTTATTGATTTGATTTATTCTATTATGATGGTTGGTTTATTATAATGACAATATGGAAAATTTTTTAATAACGATTTGCGATAACCATACTACATCACAGGCTAATAAAGGAAAACAATGATGTATAAGATTGATTATAATTTGTATCGTTCGCTCAAAAGTTTTAACAGGCGTTCCCGCTTCTTAGTTATGCACTACACCGCTCTGAATTTTGAAAAATCCATTAAAGCGTTGACGGGAAATTTTGTTAGTGCCCATTATTTAGTTCCAAATCCAGATGATCTAACCTATCAGGCTGCCGGATTTAATGAAGTTCATATATTCAGTTTAGTGGATGAACTCGAAAGGGCCTGGCATGCCGGAGCTAGCAGTTGGGCAGGGCGGGCAGGATTAAATGATACATCTATTGGTATTGAAATTGTGAATGAAGCTAGTGATGATGGTGGTATTCTCACGTTTCCCCCTTATAATCCTGATCAAATTGACGCTGTTAAAGAATTAACCATTAATATTTTGCAACGTTACCCAGATATTACTCCTACTCATATCGTAGGGCATTCAGATATTGCCTGGCAAAGAAAATCCGATCCAGGCCCTTCATTTCCGTGGAAAGAGCTATATGATGCAGGAATAGGAGCATGGTATGACGAAGAGATTAAGCAAAAATATATTGAACAATTTGATCACTGTCTACCTGAACGTTTTGAAATTTTAGAAAAATTGAAACGTTATGGATATGACGTTTCAGAAGCGAAAGAAGACAAAAACTTTCAATTATTAATCAGAGCATTCCAAATACACTTCCGTCCATCATTCTATGACGGTATAGCTGATATAGAAACCATTGCTATTCTCTATGCATTAATTGAAAAATACTTTGATCATAACTCATAATTTATTATTCAATCTATCTTAGTTGAATAAAATTTAAGTTGTGACATTTTTAATAATGCCGCAACTTAAAAAATTAAGTGAAAATTTTAAAAAAATACCAATGCACATATTTTCAACATAATAATATTTTTACTTTTCCTATTAAAGAGACGTGATATTTCTGGTAATTTTTTGGGGATAAAAAACCTCATCCAATGTTCGAGCATTAGCGTGGTACATGGGTAAGCTGTAACTTGAAAAATAAAGGATATATCAGGAATGTTATACAAATATCTTTCTAAAAAACAAGGAAAACACTCAATTAATTAATTAATTTATTTATTTTTAGAATGCTTTTGTCTTTATTTATTTGTATTTATTATAATGTGCTTAAATGTAATCTAACTATGTATAATACTATTTTTGTTTTAAGATATATCCTAAAATAAAGAAATTGAATCCATCTTATTTAAGCTTTTGATAAATAATTGTTTTAGTGTTTTGATTTATTGTGGATGCGTGAATGTTCTATTAAATCTTGAAAGAATGACTTTACGTAATCCTTTGAATTTAATGTTTTTTTTGTATTTTTTGATGAGAGTTTAAAATTTTGACTATGGTTGAACTCTTAATGACATGACTGTATATTGCACAAGCTTCTCGTGGTAGAGTGAATACATTAAGTGTTAAATGATAGAGATATTAATTTATGAATAAAACATTATTGGCAGCATCTATTGTTACAGGATTATCTATATTTACTTTCAGTGCTAGCGCTAGTAATAGCGGTAAAAGTACTATATCTCTGGGGTATGCTCAGAGTAATTCATCACAGAATAATTTAGGTGAAAATAGTATTAATAATGCTAAACTCAAAAAACAACAACATGGATTAAACTTGAAGTATCGTTATGAGATTGATGAGCGTTTTGGTGTTATCAGTTCATTAACATATACTCTACAGAGCCAAGAAGATATTTATCCTCATTCTTCTTCGAAATTTAAGTGGCAAAATATGTCTCTAATGGCAGGCCCAACATATCGTTTTAATAATTATATTAGTGTATATGGTTTGATCGGGGCGACTAATAGTAAAATTAGTTTTTCTGAATCAGAAGATAAATCTAAATTTAGTGATACTGCGCTATCTTACGGTGCCGGCTTACAGTTTAATGTAACTTCAAATATCACTATTGATGCTTCATATGAGTATACAAAATTAAAGTATAATATTTCGAAAATTAATCATGTCATCAATTCTAATCTTAGAACGTGGGTTCTAGGTGTAGGTTATAGTTTCTAATCTTCATTTGTTTTTAATCGTTATTTTTTATTTAACGCCTCACTTTTTTAATTTTTAGTGTTTTTTTGTTAGATGATCATCTTGCCTGAATCCTTAATTTTATTTGATGGGGTTCAGGTTTTTTATATAAATTTAATAATATCAAATGTCTTTTTGGTATTTATTTTCCAATAATCATCCAATTATAGGTCGTGACTCTAATTTATTGATAGTGATGAATGTTCAGATAATATCCTATAATTCTGTCATGCATTTCGATGGATTTTGAAAAAGACAATGTTTTGCGAGTCAGTCTTGCCAAATGTTGACGAAGA
>NZ_CAWQTY010000173.1:0-41652 GCF_963897815.1 Xenorhabdus sp. Sc-CR9 | reverse complement strand
GCTGCTAAGCAGCAGGGGTTCAATTTCCATGAACACTTCTCGACTAATGTCACTGGCATAAATTTTTCTCATCCCCGTAGTTTATATGAAAAATCGTTCTGGTTTAAAAAAATTCTGAATAGGTTCTTAAAGCAATTGCCCCTTGAGCTGAAACTATTGACAAAAGATATCACAGCAGCAGGAGCGGAAGATCAGGATTGTACTTCATTGGCTGAATGGTTGCCGGAAGCCACGGTAAATTATGATAGTAGTTATCAACAACTCAATATTAGCCTGCCGCAGATATATGTTAAAAAACAGGCTCGGGATGCAGTTGATCCCACATTGTGGGACAAAGGTATCAGTGCTGGTACTCTGGGTTATAATTTCAGCGCATACCGTAGTGAATCCGGTGGTGATCACCATGATTCTGCTTATGGTTCATTGAACACTGGTTTGAATCTGGGAGCATGGTATTTCCGCCATAATGGCAACCTCAATTGGCAGCAGGAGAGCCAAAAAAAATATCATGCCCTGAATACCTATGTACAGCGTGATATTCCTGCATTGCAGGGCCGAGTATTGATTGGAGAGTCATATACTTCCGGTCAATTGTTCGATACCTTGCCATTTACCGGGGTTTCGTTGACCAGCGTTCCATATATGTTACCACTTTCACAACAAGGCTATGCGCCTGAAATTCGCGGTATTGCCCGTACCAATGCCAGAGTGACCGTGCATCAGGGAGAGCAAGTTATATATGAAACTACGGTGCCGCCCGGTGATTTTATTATTAATGATCTTTATCCGACGGGTTATGGTGGTAATCTGGCGGTAACGGTTCATGAAGCTAATGGCAGCAAACAGCGTTTTGAAGTGCCGTATACAGCTGTCGCTCAGTTATTACGTCCCGGTTCCAGCCAATATAGTTTTACCGTGGGTAAATATCGCAGTCACGAGTTAAAGGAGCCAGCACTGTTTGCCGAAACGACCTGGCAGCAGGGTTTAACTAACCGTATAACCGGTAATGCGGGATTACAATATTCACGTAATTATTATGCCGGGCAGTTGGGTATGGCAGTTGATACCCCTATAGGAGCACTATCGGCAGCTGTCGCTCATACTCATTTAAATACCGGTAATGGTAAGTCGTTACGTGGGCAGAGTTATAACTTAAGCTACAGTCAATATGTGCATGAAACTGGCAGCAATTTCTCTTTGGCAACTCATCGTTTTTCAACCAAAGATTATCGAAGCTTGTCTGATGCAGTATCTTCACAGGGCATGGCTGATGATTATGGGAGCACACCACGCAACCGCGTCACGTTAACATTCAATCAGAGCCTGCCAGAACATTGGGGACAGTTCCATTTAAGTGGTTCCATGGAGAATTCCTGGGAACGTAAGGGCTATAGCCAGCAATATCAGCTCGGCTACAATAACCATTGGCAAGGAATCAGCTATGGTGTATCGGTGACTCGTAACCAGAATAACCGGAGGAAATTCCAAAATAGCTGGCTGTTTAATGTCAGCTTGCCTCTGGAAAAAAAGGCTTTCAGTCATATCAGTACTCAACTGACGCATGATGAGCAAAGTAAATGGAGGAAACAGCTTAGCCTGTCCGGCACGGTCGGGAAAGACACTCCATTTTATTATAACTTGAATGCTTCACAGCATCAGGGTTCTGACTATGCGACCTCACTTTCCGGTAATTATCGTAACTCGTGGAGTGCGTTGTCTGCTTCTTATAGTAAAGGAAAGAACTATAGCAGTGCTTCAGCCGGAATAAATGGCACGGTAATCGCGCATTCAGGAGGCATCAGTTTTTCATCCCATAGTGGCAATACTTTTGCCATTGTCGAAGCAAAAGGGGCTAAAGGGGCACAGGTTTCATCCTATTCAAATATCCGTATTGATTCTCAGGGTTATGCGATAGTGCCCAACCTGAATCCGTATCAGATGAATGACATCATCATCGATCCCAAAGGAGCCAGTGATGGTGTGGAATTAAGGACTACACGGCAGAAAGTGGCACCGTTATCGGGCGCGGTTGTTAAGGTGAATTATGGTGTTAAACAGGGCGCTGCAATCTTGCTGAGGCTACAGCAGCCAAATCAGCAGCCTATTCCTTTTGGGGCGGAAGTCACAGACGAAAAGGGAGGGCTGGTAGGTCACATTGGTCAGGCAGGGCAATTGTTTGCCCGTGTTCAGACGTCAACGGGTGAACTGAAAGTGCAATGGGGCAGTCGCAATCAAATGCAGTGTCGGGTGAAATATCAATTACCGGATAGCAAAAGTTCGTGGTGGGATAATACTCAGAACGTGCAGTTGTGTAATCACGGGCAACACTGAGAGTATTCAGTGTGCTAAAGGAATGATCAGCGAGTTGATGATGAAAAAATTATATGAATTATTTTTACTGATAATCTTTCTGGGGGGGATATTATGTTCCACTGGAGTTGAAGCATATGATAAGGTTGGGTGTGACGCTAGGGATGAGAATACCGAAGATATCTTTGTAACCTTGTCTGATAGCGTTTCGATTGTGGACAACAAAGATAATATATTTGAAACTAATATTGATTCTGTTTTCTTAGAAAATTCAAATAAGTCTTTATCATATGGTTTTTCCTTAATACCTTCTGTAGTTAATGACAGTCCCTTCTGGCAAGTGTTTGGTACTGAAATGAAAGGTATTAATATGGTAGCTAAACGTGGAGAAACTTTCTTCCCATCTAAGACGGTTCCTAATATAACGAGTAAAAGTGTGTGGTTTAGGCTTCGCAAAAATTCGGCCTTACAGCCGGGAAAGCTTGATGGTTCTACTCTTCCTGAGTTATGTATCAACAGTGGTGGTAAGGCCAAAGTTATAATCAGATTTACAGGAACACTAGAGATCACTGAACCGACTTGCAAAGCCCCTGATAAAACAGTGGATATGGGAGTCCATCATATTAATACGTTTACGGGTAAAGGTTCCGGCACAAGATGGGAGGATACCAGTATTGTTTTGACCGAATGTCAATATGCTCCTAGCCTGTCGATTAGTATCTCTCCCGTTAATCTAGCGAATGATCAAAAAAAGGGTATCATGGAGATTGACAGTAGTGGAGATGCTGCTAAAGGTATAGGTATTCAGTTGAGATATGGCCTTACTGGCAATAGCTTTGTAGAATTTGGAAAGAAACATAAGTTGAATGCATCAATGAGTAATAGTCTCGGGATTAAGATCCCATTATCAGCACGCTATATCCAAACCGAAGATAAAGTCACCCCTGGCACCGCCAGCGGCAGAGTCACCTATACTATGAGTTACTATTAGCTATAAGTAACATCAGCTATAAATAGCACCAATCCCATTGCCGGAGCTGCCCAGCCTCCGGCACGCTTATAATTACCCAAATACCCCCGCAAATTTTGCAGTGTTCCCGCCATTGAATTTCTGGGCTTTTGTCATGCTTAACACAATTTCATTTGTCCTTTGCCAAAGGCAAATTTTCTGCATGTAATCACGAATGCTCACCAGGGAAAGCCGTGGCTGAAGATAGCGACCTCGAAAAAACCGAAGAACCCACGCCCCATAAACGGGAAAAAGCCCGTAAAGATGGACAAATTGCGCGTTCGAAGGAACTCACCTCAATCCTGATGTTAGCGGGAGGGGTAAGTTTGCTCTGGATGAGCGGACAATCGATCACCTATGAACTTTCTCTGATGGTGTTTGAAGGGTTTAATTTTGATCACAATATAGTCAGCAATGATAAACAAATGCTGCAACAAGTCGGTCGATTGCTGAAACAGGCTGTTTGGGCGTTATTGCCAGTATTTGCCGGATTGGTATTGGTTGCTCTCAGTGCCCCAGCATTGATGGGAGGACTGATATTCAGTTCAAAATCCATCAAGTTTGATCTGACCAAGCTGAATCCTGTTTCTGGTTTGAAGAAAATTTTCTCCATGAATGCCTTGGCGGAATTATTCAAAGCTATCTTGAAAGCATCATTGGTAGGTGGCGGCGCAGCCCTGTTTATCTGGCTGAATTGGTCTGCCATGCTTAATCTGATAGCCCAGCCCCCACTAATGGCATTGAGTGATGCCATGCTGATGATGATTTTTGCCTGCTATATTGTTTTATTTATGCTGATACCGATGGTGGCATTTGATGTGCTTTATCAAATCCGCAGCCACCTGAAAAAACTGAGAATGACACGTCAGGAGATCAAGGATGAGTTTAAAGAACAAGAAGGGGACCCACATGTAAAGGCAAGGATCCGTCAACAACAGCGGGCAGCCGCGCGTAAACGCATGATGGCGGATGTGCCGAAGGCTGATGTCATTGTCACCAACCCGACCCATTACGCTGTTGCTCTGCAATACGACAGCAAAAAAATGAGTGCGCCGAAAGTATTAGCCAAAGGGACAGGGCTTATTGCCTTGCGCATTAAAGAAGTTGGTGCTGAAAACCGCATTCCGTTGTTGGAAGCTCCCCCTTTGGCGAGGGCATTATTTCGCCATGCTGAAGTGGGAGGTTTTATTCCTGCGGCGCTCTATGCCGCTGTCGCAGAAGTGCTTGCCTGGGTTTACCAATTGAAACGTTGGAAACAGGAAGGTGGCCTGAAACCGAAGAAACCTGAAAATCTGCCAGTGCCGCCAGCACTGGATTTTGCTGGAGAAAATAATCGTCATGGCTAATCTGGCCTCGTTATTCCGTTTACCGGGGAATATGAAAAGCTCCGAATGGCAAATGCTTGCGGGACCTGTTCTGATTCTCATGATCTTGTCGATGATGGTGTTGCCGTTGCCACCATTCCTGCTTGATCTATTATTCACTTTCAATATTGCGCTTTCTATTATGGTGTTGCTGGTGGCGATGTTCACCCGCAGAACGCTCGATTTTGCTGCGTTTCCGACCATTTTATTGTTCTCGACTTTATTGCGTTTGTCACTGAACGTTGCTTCCACACGAATTATTCTGATGGAAGGCCATACCGGATCAGCCGCCGCAGGACAGGTAGTGGAAGCCTTCGGGCACTTTCTTGTTGGCGGAAATTTTGCGATTGGTATTGTTGTTTTCGTTATCTTGATCCTGATTAACTTTATGGTGATTACTAAAGGTGCGGGGCGTATCGCAGAGGTTGGTGCGCGCTTCGTGCTGGACGGAATGCCCGGCAAACAGATGGCGATTGACGCTGACTTGAATGCCGGATTGATTGGTGAAGATGAAGCTAAAAAGCGTCGCGCTGAAGTTACACAGGAAGCGGATTTTTACGGCTCGATGGATGGTGCAAGTAAATTCGTGCGCGGCGATGCGATTGCCGGATTAATGATACTGGTGATCAATATCATCGGAGGATTGATTGTTGGTGTTGTTCAACATGGTTTGGTGTTGGGAGATGCCGCAGAAGCCTATACCTTGCTGACTATCGGTGACGGACTGGTTGCCCAGTTACCAGCTTTGATCATCTCCACTGCGGCGGGTGTTATTGTCACTCGGGTTGCGACTGATGAAGATGTTGGTCAGCAAATGGTGACCCAGCTTTTCAATAATCCGAAAGTGATGATGTTGAGTGCGGGGGGGCTTGGCCTGCTCGGTTTAGTGCCGGGAATGCCTAACTTTGTCTTTTTGCTGTTTACGGCAGCGTTGGCTGGGGCGGGATATTTCTTATTGCGTAAGGATAAAAACCCACTGGCTGTACAACACGAAGAGATGAAAGCGATGGAGGAACAACAGCAGACCGCAGAAGCTTCATGGTCTGATGTACAGTTGGAAGATCCCTTGGGGATGGAAGTGGGTTATCGTCTTATTCCGATGGTGGACTTTCGCCAAAATGGTGAATTGCTCGGCCGTATCAGTGGGATACGCAAAAAATTTGCGCAAGAAGTGGGTTATTTGCCCCCTGTAGTGCATATTCGTGACAACCTTGAATTGGCACCCGCCAGTTATCGCATCATGATGAAAGGTGTAGAGATTGGTCGTGGTGAAGCACATCCGGGACGCTGGTTGGCGATTAATCCGGGTGGTGCTATCGGGGAATTGCAGGGTGACTTAACGACAGACCCGGCCTTTGGTTTGGCAGCGGTATGGATTGATGACAGCCTGAGAGAACAGGCACAGGTACAGGGTTATACAGTCGTAGCAGCCAGCACCGTTGTTGCAACCCACCTTAACC
This sequence comes from Xenorhabdus sp. Sc-CR9, assembly GCF_963897815.1. NCBI lineage: Bacteria > Pseudomonadati > Pseudomonadota > Gammaproteobacteria > Enterobacterales > Morganellaceae > Xenorhabdus > Xenorhabdus sp. Sc-CR9. The sequence goes on along the minus strand of NZ_CAWQTY010000173.1, from coordinate 35,509 downwards.
ATCTACTGTCACAGCATTCCAGTGAATTGTTCGGAAGGCAGGAAGCACAGCAATTGTTTGAACGGGTCAGTCAGGAGATGTCGAAACTGACGGAAGATTTCATCCCTGATGTCGTTAGCCTGACAACGTTGCACAAAGTTCTGCAAAATTTACTGGCGGAACAAGTACCCATTCGTGACATGCGCACTATTATTGAAACATTGGCAGAACATGCGCCGACGCAGAAAGATCCTTACGAATTAACCGCCATGATCCGAATTGCTCTTGGCAGGGCGATTGCCCAGCAATGGTTCTCAGGAGCGGATGAGATCAAAGTTATTGGATTGGATGCAGGGCTGGAAAGATTACTGCTTCAGGCACTGCAAAATGGTGGCGGACTGGAACCGGGTCTGGCAGAAAGTCTGGAACGTCAGGCGGCAGAAGCATTGGAACGTCAGGAAATGTTGGGAGCACCGCCAGTGCTATTGGTCAACCATGCACTGCGCCCGCTATTATCTCGTTTCTTACGTCGCGTATTGCCTCGGTTGGTTGTATTGTCCAACCTTGAAATTACCGATAATCGTCAAATCAGAATGACGGCAACGATTGGCGGTACGAGATAAGATAATGTATATAAGATGATCGCTTTGACGATCATCTTATTATATTTCAGTAAATAAAAATCAATCTTCGGAGCCTTGCCAAAGTAATTATCTATTAACCATGCAATAGTTATTGTATGAAAGGCTGGGGGGGTATTTAGTTATGGTTTGAATAAAACGACACGCTCCATTGTTCAGATTGCAAACAATCTTATGTATACCTGTCGTCTTTCAAGTTGCCGCTTTGTTGGCTGCGCTCACTCACCCCGGTCACATAGTTATCTATGCTCCAGGGGATTCGCTCCTTGCCGTCGCGCTGCATCTTGAAATCCAATGGGTATATGGTAATTTTTACTGCAAGGATAGAGTTAGTGTGGTTTCTGTATTTAGACCTATACTTGATAGTAGGTATAGAAGCCCCAATAAGAAAATAATAAACAATGCCTTAAATAATATCTATCATTTCAGAAACTAGAATTAATTAAATTTTCCAATTCCAATATAGTCATGATAAAAATTATACAAGCAAACCTCTTAACTAAATTTATATTTTAAGAGGTTTGTCTATTTTATATTTTTTTGGTAGTACTAATAATCAAACGCTGATCTTATGGCCTGATAGCGCTGAATTACGTCGGGCCTGACCATCTGCACCATAAAGAGAAGGGCTATGGTGACTTTTCAGAAAAGCAATGGCTTTACTGTTCAACTCTACATGCTGATTCAGCAGAAATCCATTATGCGCATTTAAATTACGGATACGTTCAATCGTCTGGTTAATTTGTTCCCATAATACAGCCAGTTTTTCATGATTGGTGTAAGGTGGCTTTATTTCCAGCGTTTCATTTAAGTGCTGACGCTTCCGTTCTGCGTGATCGAGTGCCGAAAGTAAAAACGTTTTTTGTTCCGTCACTCGATGTAAATGATTTGCCTCAATAAAACCATCGCTCAATATGCGCTGTTCTTCTGCTATGGTTTGCGAAAGCGAGTTCAGGTGCGCGCTTTGCTGTTCAAGCAAGAGTTGAAGTTCTTCCATTTATGGCTCTTTATGAATTTGATGGTTTATTTATCATATTCCATATTTTCAAGGGCTTCTCTGAAGAGGGCATCGGCAATTTTGCCGCTGTCCATCGCCAGTGTTCCCTTTGCAATGGCTTCTTTCAATTGTTGTACTTTCTGGATATTAATATCTTGACTGCTTGGCTGAACGAGCTTTTTCTGCGCTTCGCTCAATTTGACTTGCGTATCGGCGCTTTTTTCTGCGACAGCCACAGTTCTGCGAGTGCTCTGAGCACCTTCATTGGCATTGCGTTGCTGTAAAGCAGCAATAGCCAGTAGAGGTTGAGTGCGTTCAATACTCATAATCGTAATCCTTTAATCAGGCATTATTTATTTGTCTTAGGTAGCAGGCGATATACCGCTGGCATGCCTGTAAATCATGGTCTGTTGATTATATCGGCTTGAAAAAATAAAACTTTAGCCATTTATAACATCATTTTTACACTGCCATTTTCTTGAGCTTCACCAGTAATAACCTGCCCGGAGTCCAGACGAACACGGATATTATCAAAACTTGCGGCGTTGTTAATCGCTTTTCCTTCGTAACGCACCTGAAAATGATGTCCATCTACGATGACGACCACTTTTTGTCCGGCTTTAATTGCCCACTGACGCCGGATCATGTTGCGTGTGATGAATTTTCCGGCAGGTATGTTGCGGATAGCAATACCATTTTGTATGGCCTTTCTGTTACGGATTATATCGCTTGGCAGTTTATCTAAAGACCCTGTTTTTATTTGAAAATCTTTTTCTGTCAGGACTACATTGCGGTAAATGGTGCGCTTGGAAACCAAATATGGGCCGGTGACGTTGACATAGACCTGAATGAAACGGCGTTTCTGACCACAAGTTACAGGGATGGACAGATTACCCCAGTTTTTGTTGCCAAGTGATGGTTGTATCTCAGGGAACTCACAATTCGGCCATTGCTGTTCAGGCGTTTTGATTTCCACAGAGACTTTCTGGCCCGCTGTATGGTGAATCTGCCTGAAATAATCATTTATTAATTGCGGTAAGTTGTTTCCCCAAGCCAAAGAACTAGCAAAAAATAGATTAAGGAAAAAGGTAACGAACCCGATAATTTTTAATGCAGTCATATCATCACCTTTAATCCCGTTAGCGAACCATAATTTCAAAAAATATTCAGTACCTGTTGGATATTAATAGTGTAACGCCATTGATTATTCGTTAATGGGATAAATAGCAATTCAATTTGTTTCTATTCTTCGAATCACCTTTTTCTTCTGCGTTTATTCTGTTAGCTGCTTAGAGCTTAAAACCCATCAGATTTCACGAACAAAACCGAGGGAGGAATATGCTCGATAAATTAGATGCCGCCTTTCAATTTCGACAAGAAGCGCTGGCACTCCGCAACCAGCGACAGGAAATTTTGTCTGCCAACATTGCTAATGCGGATACCCCTGGCTATCAAGCCCGTGATATCGATTTTGCTGCCCAACTGAAAAAGGTTATGGCACATGGTCGTGTGACGGGGAATGGAATTGGGCTGACTCTGACTTCCGATCGACATATTCCCGTTCAGCCTCAAAAACGTCTGGAGATGGATCTGCTGTATCGGGTGCCATACCAGACTGCTATGGATGGAAATACCGTTGACATGGATATGGAACGCAGCAATTTCGCAGATAACAGCCTGAAATATCAGTCCGAACTTACTATGACGAATGCGCAGCTCAAAAGCATGATGTCAGTTCTACAGTCACAAGGATAATGGGAATGTCTCTACTCAGTATTTTTGATATTGCCGGCTCTGCGCTCTCTGCTCAGTCCCAGCGACTGAACGTTAGTGCCAGCAATATGGCGAATGCCGATAGCGTTGTAGGGCCGGATGGTGAGCCATATCGCGCCAAACAGGTTGTATTCCGCGTCGCCGCCCCCGCAGGGCAGGAGATTGGCGGTGTTCGTGTCAGCGAAGTGGTGGATGATCCCACACCTTTCCGCTTTGAGTATCAGCCGGGTCATCCGCTGGCCGATGAAAAAGGTTATGTACGTATGCCAAATGTAGATGTGGTCGGGGAAATGGTCAATACCATCTCCGCTTCCCGCAGTTATCAGGCTAACGTTGAAGTGCTTAACACCACTAAGTCCATCATGTTGAAAACTCTGACGTTGGGTCAGTAACAGGAATTTCGTTATGGGAATTACCGCTTCAATTAATGAGTCACTGGATAATTCAGCCGTTGGTGAACTGGCTAAGTTGACCAATGGAAAGCCGCAAAATAGTGGTGATATTAAAGATGGCTTCTTGAATATATTGGTTGCTCAGCTTAAAAACCAAGATCCTACCAATCCAATGCAAAACAGTGAATTGACTTCACAGATTGCGCAGATCAGTACGGTTGAGGGTATTGAGAAACTGAATAAAACGTTGGGTTCCATTGTCGGACAAATGGACAACAACCATACCATGCAAAAGGTTGCACTGATTGGCCGGGGTATCATGGTTTCAGGCAATGTTTATGGTAATGAGATTCTGGTTAGTTCCAACGAAAAAGGGGACATCAATACAACCGCATTCGGTTATGAACTGGATCGGCCTGCCGATATTATCAAAGTCACCATCAAAAATAAAAGTGGCGCAGTGGTTCGGGAAATGGAATTCAATAAATCAGATCCCAATTCATCCGCATATTGTGGTGCTGGAGTCCATGTACTGAACTCTTCCATATGGGATGGCAAAGACGCAGATGGTAATGCCGTGGGGGACGGAGCTTATAACTTCACCATTTCCGCAAGCCAACAAGATCAAATGTTGATGATACACCCCCTGAGGTATGCCCAGGTTAACGGTGTTGTGCGGCAGGAAAACAGCACTAAATTAGACTTAGGGCTGGTGGGTACGGCAAACATGGACGAAGTACGTCAGTTTCTTTAATTAAACGGAGGACATATGTCTTTTTCACAAGCGGTCAGTGGTTTGAATGCCGCAGCGGGTAATCTGGACGTTATCGGTAATAACATTTCAAACTCGGCAACATATGGCTTTAAATCCAGCTCCGCTTCCTTTGCGGACGTTTTCAGCGGTTCAGAAGTGGGTTTGGGGGTTAAGGTTTCTGGTCTGGTGCAGAACTTTAAAGATGGCTCAACCACCACGACCAACCGTCAGTTGGATATGGCTATCACCCAAGGCGGTTTTTTCCGCATGCAGGATTCTAACGGTAATATTTTCTATTCCCGTAATGGTCAGTTCAAAATGGATGCAGACCGTAATCTGATCAATATGCAGGGTATGAAGCTGACGGGTTATCCGGCGGTAAATGGTGAAATTCAGCAAGGCGGGTCAGTCGGGTCGATTTCGATTCCAACCGATATATTGGATGCAAAAGCGACGACGGAAATCAAACTGAAAGCTAATCTGAATTCAATGGAGACAGCTATCACCGAAGCATTTGATCCCAATAAGAAAGACACATTTAACTTTAGTGCTCCGCTTCAAGTATTTGATAGCTTGGGGAATCAGCATGATATCAATGTGTTTTTTGTTAAAACAGACAATAACAAATGGATAGCTCATGCGCTGGATCGGTCTGTTGCGGGTGCTAACTCTCAGGAATTGGGTGAATTAGAATTTAATACCAGTGGCCAAATGAAAAATATTCCATCATTTAAATTTGATGTACCCGCTTTAAATGGCTCTGCTGCTGCGCAAATCAATATTGAACTCAATGGTAGCAAGCAGCAGAGCATTGCTCAAAATTCTATTTCTCCTCCAAAACAAGATGGTTATGCAACTGGTCATTTCACCGATTACCGTGTCGATAATGACGGCAAAATTTACGGTATTTACTCTAACACTGAAACATTAGCTCTGGGTCAGGTTGTACTGGCAAACTTCTCTAATCCTGAAGGCTTGGTTGCACAAGGCGATAATGTTTGGACAGAATCCGGCGCATCTGGCAGCCCGGTTGTAGGCGTAGTGGGTTCAGGTAACTTCGGTAAGCTGATCAGCGGTGCGCTGGAAGCCTCTAACGTGGACATGAGCCAAGAGCTGGTCAATATGATCGTCGCCCAGCGTAACTATCAATCCAACGCCCAGACCATCAAGACGCAGGACCAAATTCTGCAAACGCTGGTCAGCATGCGTTAATAGACTTAGTCGGATAGCTTTATGGATCACGTCATTTATACCGCGATGGGTGCTGCGCGCCAAACTCTGGAACATCAGGCTGTCACCGCCAACAATCTGGCTAACGCTTCAACGCCGGGCTTTAAAGCTCAGCTTGCTGCGTTGCGTGCTGTGCCGATTGAAGGTGAAACCCTGCCGACACGCTCGCTGGTTATTGCTTCCACTCCCGGCATGGATAGCCGTCAGGGACCGATGAATTATACCTCCCGTCCGTTGGATGTGGCGGTCGGACAAGGCGGCTACTTGGCTGTCCAGCTTGAAGATGGGGCGGAAGCCTATACCCGCAACGGCAGCATCCAGATTTCACCCGAAGGGCAACTGATGGTGCAGGGGCGCATGTTGATGGGCGAAAACGGGCCGATTGATGTTCCGCCGCAGGCTGAATTAACTATCGCGGCCGATGGTGCCATTTCTGCCCTGATTGCCAGCGATCCGCCAACGTTGTTGGGTCAGATTGGCAAGTTGAAAATTGTCAAGCCGGAAGCCAACCAAGTGGTGCGGGGCGATGATGGTTTGTTCCATTTAACGCCACAGGCGCGGGAACAGCAAGGCAATGAACTCACGGCCAGCACCGAGGTGAAAATCATGCCGGGTGTTCTGGAAGGCAGTAATGTGAATCCCGTGGAAAGTATGGTGAACATGATTGCCAATGCGCGTCGCTTTGAGATGCAGATGAAAGTCATACACAGTTCCGATGAAAATGCCCAGCGGGCTAACCAAATTCTCGCTATGAGCTAATCGGGGGGAGATAAATTCATGATCCGATCTTTATGGATTGCCAAGACTGGGCTGGATGCTCAGCAAACCAATATGGATGTCATTGCTAACAACCTGGCAAACGTTAACACCAACGGTTTTAAACGCCAGCGCGCGGTGTTTGAAGATTTACTTTATCAAACTGAACGTCAGCCGGGCGCGATGTCATCTGAACAGACCAACCTGCCATCGGGTTTGCAAATCGGTACAGGTGCGCGGCCAGTGGCGACTGAACGCCTGCACAGTCAGGGTAATTTGGCACAGACCGGCCGCAGTCAGGACGTGGCAATCAAAGGACAGGGCTTTTTCCAAATCCAGATGCCTGATGGCACGACGGGCTATACCCGCGATGGTTCATTCCAGAAGGATCAAAATGGTCAGTTGGTGACTGCCAGTGGTTTTCAGGTCGTGCCTGCGATTATTATTCCAGACAATGCCCTCAGCATCAGCATTGCCCGTGATGGGATTGTCAGCGCAAATATGAAGGGACAAGCGCCTCAACAAATTGGACAGCTGACGCTGACCACGTTCATCAATGAAAGCGGTTTGGAAAGCATCGGTGAAAACCTCTATCTGGAAACCAACAGTTCCGGGATTCCGGTGGAAAACGCACCAGGCATCAATGGTGCCGGATTGCTCTATTCAGGCTACGTTGAAACATCTAACGTTAATGTGGCGGAAGAGTTGGTCAATATGATTCAGGTTCAGCGAGCCTACGAAATCAACAGTAAAGCAGTATCAACATCTGATCAGATGCTGCAAAAACTGACTCAGTTATAACCTAATCATTAATAGTGGGGAAAGCACATTCCCCCACTATTTCTGCAATAAATGTAAGAGCATAGAAGATGGATACAATGCCCGTTGCCAAGAACCATTCCGGAAGCCATGCTAAAAACCATGTAGCTTATGATTCTGCCGGTTTACGGAAAAACCGGGGAAATAAACAACGTATCAACATATCTGTGGTGGTATTAACATTGTCAACACTGACATTGGGGGGATGTGCTTATATGCCGCACAAACCGCTGGTGAATGGGCAGACAACCGCAAAACCCGCCGAAGCAACCGCTCCAATACCAAATGGTTCTATTTTCCAGACTGTCCAACCAGTCTATTACGGTTATCAACCCCTGTTTGAAGACCGCCGTCCGCGCAATATCGGTGATACGCTGACGATCATCTTGCAAGAAAACGTCAGCGCGAGCAAAAACTCCTCAGCCAACGCCAGCCGCAATGGAAAAACGGGTTTCGCAGCGGCTTTGACTCCCCGTTTCTTACAGGGGTTGATAGGCAGTGATAAAACCGATTTGAGTATGGAAGGCAATAACGAATTCGGGGGTAAAGGCGGGGCGAATGCCAACAACACATTCAGAGGTACGATTACTGTAACTGTGGATAAATTGCTGGCAAACGGCAACCTGCATGTGGTGGGGGAAAAACAGATCGCCATCAATCAGGGGACGGAATTCATTCGTTTTTCTGGTGTCGTCAATCCGCGCACTATCACTGGTAATAATACGGTGAGTTCTAACCAAGTTGCAGATGCCCGCATTGAGTATGTTGGCGATGGTTATATCAACGAAGCGCAGCATATGGGCTGGTTGCAACGTTTCTTTATGAATATCTCACCGTTTTAAAAGAGGATGGTCAGGATGAAAAAATTAGTCGCCAGCCTTCTTACATTTTTGCTGGTATTGTTCAATACGATTGCATCAACGGGCGCTTTTGCGGAACGCATTCGTGATTTGACGACCATAGAAGGTGTCAGGGATAACGCACTGATTGGTTATGGTTTGGTGGTTGGGTTGGATGGTACGGGTGACCAAACCATGCAGACGCCTTTTACTACTCAAAGTTTGAGCAATATGCTGTCACAGCTGGGAATTACCGTACCGCCCGGTACGAATATGCAGCTTAAAAATGTTGCTGCCGTCATGGTGACAGCCAAGCTGCCACCTTTTGCGCGTGCAGGGCAAAACATTGACGTTGTAGTTTCCTCTCTGGGTAATGCTAAAAGCCTGCGTGGTGGTACATTGCTGATGACACCATTGAAGGGCGTGGATAATCAGGTCTATGCGCTGGCTCAGGGAAATATTCTGGTGGGAGGTGCAGGTGCGAGTGCTGGAGGTAACAGCATCAAAATCAATCAGCTTGCAGGTGGGCGAATTTCCAACGGTGCAGTGATTGAGCGTGAATTGCTAACGCAATTCGGTCAGAAAGGTACTTTGAACCTGCAACTGAATGATGATGATTTTAGTTTGGCCCAGCAAATCAGTGATGCGGTCAACCGCCTGAAGGGGACAGGAACGGCAACCCCGCTGGATTCCCGCACTGTGCAGTTGCGGGTGCCGATGGAAAACAGCGAGCAGGTGAAATTTCTGTCTCAAGTACAGAATCTGACTATTCGTGTTGATGCAGGTGATGCCAAAGTGATTTTCAACTCCCGTACAGGGTCAGTCGTGATGAACCGCAATGTCACGCTGGATAGTTGTGCCATTGCCCACGGTAGCCTGTCAGTGACCGTTGAGCGTCAGACTGCGGTTAACCAGCCTAATACGCCATTGGCGGGTGGCAATACCGTTGTAACCCGTAATACTAATGTCGGCATTCAGGAGCAGGGCGGCGCATTGCAACAAGTCAGTGCCAGCGCGAATCTCGCTCAAGTTGTGCGTGCATTGAATACGCTGGGTGCGACACCAACGGATTTAATGTCGATTTTGCAGGCAATGGAGAGCGCAGGTTGTCTGCGTGCGAAGCTGGAGATTATCTGATGAATGATTTTCTGACGATGTCCAACGCTGCTTACGATGTTAATTCACTGCATTCACTGAAAGCGAAACTGTCACAGGAACCAGAGCAAGGGCTACGGCAAGTAGCCCAACAACTGGAAGGTGTTTTCGTTCAGATAATGCTGAAAAGTATGCGTTCCTCGTTGCCACAGGATGGAATTTTAAGCAGCGAGCAGACCCGTTTTTATACTTCGATGTACGATCAGCAAATTGCTCAGGATCTTTCCCAAAAGGGACTGGGATTTGCTGATATGATCGTCAAACAGTTCTCCAACGCTAATAATATTTCGGGTGAACTAGCGGGAACAGTCCCGATGCCATTAGGGAATGATATTCTGCAAACATTGCCTAAACAGCCATTGGAGCCGTTTATGCACCGGGACATACCTGAAAATGCTTCCCCGTCCTTCTCTAATGGTCCAGTCCAGTCGAAGTCATTGACGATGAACAGTACCAACTTTGTTTCCATGCTTTCCTTGCCTGCGCAATTGGCGAGTCAGCAAAGTGGCATTCCACATTTACTAATCATTGCACAGGCTGCGCTGGAATCGGGCTGGGGGCAACGGGAAATCCTGACCGCAGAAGGCAAACCGAGTCATAACCTGTTTGGTATCAAAGCCGGTAAGCATTGGAAAGGAGCTGTCACCAATATTATGACGACGGAATATATTGATGGCGAACCGAAGAAAATGCAGGACAGTTTCCGCGTATATGGTTCTTATGTGGAAGCGATAACGGATTATGTCAAACTACTGACAGAAAACCCTCGTTACACTAAGGTAGTGCAATCAACAACGGCTGAGCAGGGCGCATACTCCTTGCAGGATGCCGGATATGCCACCGACCCCGGTTACGCCAAAAAACTCGTGTCACTGATCCAGCAGTTAAAAAATACCGGCCACCAAATAGCAAAAGCCTACACCTACGATTTCGACAACCTGTTTTAGCCCATTTCGCTTTAAGCAAGAACTATCGGAACTAAGCGTATTTTCGCTCAAGGAACAAGGTGATTTGCCGATAACTGTATCAGTGAATGACCTCCTATAGATGGAGGTTTAAAGAAAAACGTAAAAGGATCTACACATGTCCAATAGCCTTATGAATACTGCCATGAGTGGTATTAATGCCGCGCAGGTGGCAATGGGTGTAGTAGGTAATAATATTGCCAACTCCAAAAACGCGGACTATAACCGACAGACTACCGTAATGACACAAAATAATGGAACCATGTCCCCTGTGGGCTTTGTGGGCAACGGAGCGGTTGTCAGCGGTATCAACCGAGAATACAGCGAATTCCTCACTGGGCAATATAATGCGGCACAAACCAAATATGCTGCGTTAAAAACGTATAATCAGCAGATGATTAAAATCAATGATCTGTTGGCGGATAAAGACGTCAGCTTATCCAATTCCATTGGCGATTTTTTCAAAAGTCTGGGAGCGGTTGAAAGTAATTCGGAAAACAGCGCCGCCAGAACCACGGTACTGGGCAAGGCGGAAGGTCTGACCAGCCGCTTCAAAGAAGCTGATGTATATCTGCGTCAAATCGATAACAGTATCAATTCCCAAATTGAACAAAATGTTCAAGAGATCAATCAGTACACGAAAGAAATTTCCAATCTGAACAATGAAATTACCCATATGCGCGGTACAGGTAATGGCGAACCACTGGCTTTGCTGGATAAGCGCGATGAAGCTGTTAATCGATTAAACCAACTGGTAGAAGTGAATGTGGTTCAGCAGGATGGTGGTGTTTTTAACATCTCATTCGGTGGCGGTATGACACTGGTATCAGGTAATCAATCCTATCAACTGGAAGCTATTCCATCCAGCATTGACAGCAGCCGTATTACATTGGGTTACAACAATGGTATATCCGGTACCTGGGAAATTGATGAACGCTTTATCTCTCAGGGCGCTCTGGGTGGTGTATTGGAGGTACGCAGAGAAGCCGTGGATAAAACCCGTAATGGATTGAATCAACTGGCATTGGTAATGGCAGATCAGTTCAATCAGGTACATCGTGCTGGTTTTGATTTCAAAGGCAACGAAGGTATTGATTTCTTTAATTTCACCAAACCGGAAACCGTTGCTAACAGCAATAATAAAGGCTTGGCTGAGATTACAGTCGAATATGCCGATACCTCTAAAGTTAAGGGCAGTGATTATACCCTCAAATTTGACGGCAAGGATTGGAAGGTTCAGCGTATTTCTGACAAAGCAATGATCTCTGTGAAAAAAGGGGGAGATACGCTGGAATTCGACGGACTGAAAGTCAAAATTGATTCTTCCAAGACAGAAGCTAACGATACTTACACGTTGAAAACCGTCAGCAATGTTGCGGCAACGTTGGAAGTAAACCTGAAAGACTCTTCTCAGTTGGCGACCGCCGGTACTAAAGATGGAGGCCAGAGTGATAACCGCAATGTGAAGAAATTCCTTGAATTGCAGGATAAGCGTTTAGTTGATGGCAAGTCTTCCTTTGCTGGTGCCTATGCTTCGTTGGTGAGTAAAGTAGGCAGCGATGCGAACAAAGCTGAAATTGGTTTCGAAGCTCAGAAACATATCGTCGATCAACTCAAAACAACACGCCAATCAATTTCGGGTGTCAATATGGACGAAGAATACGGCGAACTGCAACGCTTGCAGCAGTATTATTTGGCAAATGCCCGTGTAATGCAGACCGCGACAACATTGTTTGACGCTATTTTGGGTATTCGTTAATCACCGTTTGGTTGAATGAGAAAAAGGAAGTGATATTGTGCGTGTAAGTACGAATCAATTATACAGTCAAAAAATGAATGGGATCTTGAGTGCCCAATCTAAGTGGATGAAATCGGGTGAGCAATTGTCCAGCGGTCGTCGAGTGATTAATCCGTCAGATGATCCGTTGGCTGCTTCGCAGAACATTATGGTTTCTCAGTCTGAGTCGAAAAACCAGCAGTTTGCTACTGCCCGCATTTTTGCCAGAAACTCTATGTCAGCGCAGCTGAGCATTACCTCAAATATGGTAACAGTCATAAATAATGTTTTTGAAACAATAGTAGCTGCGACGGATGAGTATAGCGATCAGGATCGTGAATCTTATGCCCAGCAGTTGGAAGGTTTCAAACAAGAATTGCTGAATCTGGGCAATAAAACCGATGGTAATGGTCGTTATATTTTTGCCGGTTATAAGACGGACAAACCTCCTTTTGTTGCTGATGAGAATAGTGGGAAGGTGAGCTACGTTGGTGGTGAAGAAAGAATCACCCAGAAAGTGGATGATAATCGTTCGATGATTATTGCCCATACTGGGAGAGAAGCATTTTTATCCCAGCCCAGTAACCCGATCAAAGAACCCAGTGAGAAACCTGGTAAAGAAGTCAACAGTGAGTCAGATGTTTTTGCTTCCATTGATATGGCAATTAAGGCATTAAAAATGCCATACAGTAACGCTACTGATGAACAAAAGAATGAAGCAAAGGTATTGATGGATAAAGCTAACCGTGGCATTCGCAATAACTTGAACAACTTCTCTTCTGTAGAAGCGGTTCTCGGTTTACAGCTTCAGGAACTAGACCAACTGGATTCATTGGGCAGTGAACGTAGCATATCTAACAAAGTGCGCTCAGGAGAGCTGGTCGATGCCGATTGGGTTGCGACTATTTCTGAGTACTATCAGCAACAGGCTGCACTGCAAGCTTCTTTCAAAGCGTTTACTGACTTAAAAGGCATGTCTCTGTTTGAGGTATATCGCTGATTAAGTGTGGCATAGTGTTTTCTCAAGCCCTTATCTTCTTTCTCTTTTCCAGTGGAAATGAGAAAGAAGATAAGGGCGGATTATTTCCCCTATTTTTGTATATACAGTTTTTGTTGGCTGTGTATGTATCTCTGTTTTCTTGCCTTTATTCGGGTATGTCTTCTTTTGCTATTCTTCCTCTCTAAGCATCTCTTCTGCATAAAAAATTAGCAACTTCAAAATAACAGAGAGTAATAATCAAACCATTTTTGTATAAGTCATGAAGTTAAAATAAACAGCCATAAATTAGAAATTAAAAGGAGATATATTTTAAAAATTTTTATTACAAAGAATGTTTGAGCTTTTTTATGGTTTTGATGTATGACAAACGTAGTAAAAATAGGTTAGTGAATTATCATTTCAAATTAAGGGTGATAATAGGAATTATAATCGAGTAAAATGACTCTCTACCCGATAAATTCAGATTTTTCTGTTTAATATATTATTTTATCTTGTGATCAAGATCTTATCTTGATAGGAAAGCGGAATATTACATTAGATTTTTTGATATAAAACATGGGTTATTGTTTGGGTGTTTTTTGGCTAGGGTTAAATATTGTCTTATTATATACCCATTGGATTTCAAGATGCAGCGCGACGGCAAGGGAATGACAAATTCGTCGGGAACGAATTTGCCCAGCCAAAGGCTGGCCTCCGGTGAAAGGCAGGAGCCTTTCATTAACCCCCTGGAGCATAGATAACTATGTGACCGGGGTGAGTGAGCGCAGCCAACAAAGCTGCAACTTGAAAGACGACAGGTATAGATGATAAGAATAAATAAACATGAAAATTATAAGTTTACTCTTTTGTATTATTTTTATTTTATTCAGTACGATATTGATTGGTTGTCTTTCAACAATTGATCATGACTGGATGATCGGGGAACAGGATATCAAGACGGTTTGCGATCTGGTAAATAACTTCGTTATCAATGATGACAGGTTATTGACAGCGCCTTTATGCTTTTTGCTTTTATTGCCCTTTATGATTTTTTTTGTAGCGAAAGGTGTCAAAGATTTTTCGGTGGATATATTACGGGCGATTGCCTATTTGTTGACAGTGTTTTTTTCAGTCGGGTATTGGTATTGGATGTTTTTTGGTCGGTTTGCGGAATGTCCGTTCCCTGCACATTGATATTGACAGAATCTGGCAAGCGAATCCTTAAAAATAAGTTTGAAAAATTACAGGATTATACCTTGACACCGTTATAGCCAGATAAAATCCGTTCCCATTCTTGTTGGGCGAACCATGTTTGGGTTGCGCTGTCATAATGCATTTTATCGGGCAGGAACACACCATATTCAGAAGCGACACCGGTATAATTTTGCGAATTCCGAGCATCAATCAGAATACGGTATCTGGGCTCAGCGGCAATAACATCTTCAATTGCTTTATTGACATAGCTGGTATTAAGGGGATCAAAGGCGACTGAAAGTGGATAATACAATCGCCACGGAATATCACGGGAACTGATAGCATCGCTAATTCCTGTGATGATGCGGGTAAAATTCACCTCTGAAACTTTGGCTGCCGCTAAACTTTCTGTTTCCGCCTCCCATTGGTTCCAATGAATCGCCAGAATACGTGGATTTTTCCCCATTTTCCGTAGTGACTGAACGGCCATACGCAATGTTCTCATTGCTCGGGGATAAAGAGATTCTACATCTTTGGGATCGCGTTCTGGTGCCCAGCGGTTATCGGGAGGGTTATCCAGATACATTCCCTGCCCACCGTATCCCATTAAAATCACGTAAAGATCGGGTAAATCCAACGTATTGCCCTGATTGATATGGCCTTGCCAAAATTTGGCGAAACGGTTGGCAACATTGCAGGGATGATCTTGATTACCGCGTTGTAAACCGACAGGGGCACCAATATTGGCATTGCCAAAGCTGGTCAATCCTACCCAGTTAATGGTTGAAAAATTGATACTATAAACTTCTGGCAGGGATAGAGTGAATACATTGTTTAAACCTTGGGTAATTCTTTCATCTGGTGGTAATTGTGTGCCATGACCATAGCTGTTGGATTGCCCAAGAATGATAAGCAGCGGAGCATCGTTGGCTTCCCACTGTAAATATTTTATTGCGGGAGAATGAAGCGTTTTAGATATCATAAAAATCTCCTTTTAAATACGTTAATTACTTGATAGTTAACCCCTTTCTAAAGGCTTTGTTTATATAAAAGAAAATATTTCTCATTGATTCAATTTATCATCTTTAATTTATAAAATGTCAAGCGTGAAAAATATTTCAATATTTTCCTGAGAAATGATTTGGATTATAAAAAATTATTACGCTGTGTTATTTATATTGTTTATTTTATTTTTTTAAATAGGCTATCCATAATAGTAATGCACACAAATTATGAGATTCCCTTACTCCTCGCGCTGAGAGAAGTAAAGAGGTGATCGACAATTTTTAATTGCTATTTAATTCCAAGTTGGATTTTGAACGTTTTAATTATCATTGAATTTTTTTGTCAATAAATTTTAAAATGAAAAGCGATAATAAAAATTAATAAGGCTGTGAGTATCATTAACTCGTTAGAATAAATATTCTAAATCATATTTTATTATATGGTCAGAGATTTTTATATTAATGAGGGTATTAGCATGATGAGATTTGAAAATAAAGTTGTCGTCATCACTGGTGCAGGCAGTGGTATTGGAGAGGCCACAGCAAAGCGTTTTTCTCAAGAAGGTGCGATTGTTGTTCTGGCAGGGCGGGATACAGATAAGCTTAACCGTGTATTCAGTGAACTGTTATCGGATAAGGCGTTAGTGATTCAGACGGATGTTGCGGATCGCGATTCAGTCAAAAGTATGGTTGATGAAACGGTCAGAAATTTTGGTCGGATAGATATTCTGGTGAATAATGCGGGCTTGTATGTTGTTGGTGATTTATTAAGTGTATCTCAGGAAGAGGGGGATGTGGTACTGGCTACAAATCTTAATGGCGTACTCAATTGTAGCTATTCTGCGTTGCCGCATTTGTTGGAAAGCAAAGGATGTATTGTCAATAATGCTTCTGTATCGGGACTAGGCGGTGATTGGGGAGGCGCACATTATTGCGCAGCAAAAGGAGCTGTCGTGAATGTGACCCGCGCTATGGCACTGGATTATGGTTCTCAGGGCGTGCGTGTCAATGCTGTATGCCCCAGTTTAGTGGCAACGCCGATGGTTGCCCGTTTTGATGATGAAACCCTGAAACATTTTGATAGCCGAATTTCGTTACAAAGAGCGGGAAAACCTTCTGAAGTTGCGGCCGCCATTGCATTTTTAGCGAGTGAAGATGCCAGCTTTATCAATGGAGTAAACTTACCGATAGATGGTGGAGTAACAGCATCCAATGGTCAGCCTAATTTCAATTAAGTGAACAAACGTTAAAACTCTTCCCTGATAGATTTCAAGTTGCTGCTTTGTTGGTTGCAACTTGAAATTAATATAACGTTTTAAAACACAATTTCATTGATAATCACCGCCAGATTATCAAACATTTCTCCAAATAACCGTTCAGTAAATGGCACCAGCATCGGGATCAGTAGGGAAAGTGTGAAAATTCCTACTGTCAGAGTCAATGGAAAACCGATCACAAAAACGGAAAGTTGCGGTGTCATGCGATTTAGCATACCTAAGGAAAAATTCAAGATTAGCAGCAGGGTAATCATTGGCATGGCCAGCATCATACCGTTAACGAAAATCAGGCTGGCACTTTGGGCTAACAACAGGAAACCTTTCGGATTCAACTGCGTCACTTGAACCGGAATGGTATAAAATGTATCTACCAAAATAGATAACAGCCACAGATGCCCGTCAAATGCTAAAAATAGCAACATCATCAGCATATTCAGAATACGGGATAAAATAGGCATATTCGGCCCACCGGTGGGATCAAAGAAGGTGGCGAATGAAAGCCCCATCTGCAAACCGAGAACTTCACCAGCATGGCGCACAACAGCAAAAGCGATTTGCATAGTCAGGCCTAAAGCCACGCCGATCAATATTTGTTGTATCAATACCCAAATTCCGGCAACAGAAAAAATAGGAATTTGGGAAGAAGGAATACTGGGAACCAATAAAGCAGTGATCACTAATGCCAGACCGATTCTGACTTTTATCGGCATCTGTTTTTCACTGAAAATTGGCGCTATGCTGAACAACGCCAATAAACGAACCAAGGGCCAGAAAAAGTCACTGACAAGGCGGGAAAGTGTTTCGCTATCAAACGGAATCATGATTAACCGATAATAGTGGGAATACTGCTAAACAACGTGCGCATGTAATCCAGCAGCAAGTTCAGCATCCACGGCCCAGCGACGATGATAGTAACGACAACGGCCAAAATTTTTGGGATAAACGATAAGGTCATCTCGTTTACCTGAGTTGCCGCCTGCAATAAGCTGATGATCAAGCCACAGATCAGGGCAGATAAAAGCAGTGGTGCGGCCAGCGCCAGTGCTACTTTCATCGCCTCAACACCGAGGGCCATTACCGATTCTGGAGTCATAATTTTCTCAAACCGCTTTTGTGATCTTTTTCCAATAAGATTTCATGCCAGATACAAAAACTGCCTATCAGACATAAAAACTTTGTGCCAGTGAGCCAAGTAATAATTGCCAGCCATCTACCAGGACAAACAACATAAGTTTAAACGGCAGCGATATAGTGGCCGGTGGTACCATCATCATCCCCAATGCCATCAAAACACTGGCAACGACCAGATCGATAATTAAAAATGGGATGAAGAGGGTAAAACCAATCTGGAAAGCGGTTTTCAATTCGCTGGTAATAAACGCAGGTACAAGTACACGCATTGGCACAGAATCCGCAGTTTCAAACGCTTCTTGATCTGCAAGGCGGGCAAACAGAGCCAAATCATTTTCCCGGGTCTGGCGTAACATAAACTGGCGCAATGGCTTGGAACCCTTGTCCAATGCGGTTTCCAGCGTGATCTTATCTTCACTGTAGGGTAGATAAGCATCCTGATAAACTTTATCGAATACAGGTGCCATGATGAAAAATGTCATGAACAGTGCCAGACCCAGCATAACTTGGTTAGGCGGGGCAGACGGAGTTCCCAGTGCGTTACGCAATAAGCCGAGTACGATGATGATGCGGGTAAAGCTGGTCATCATCAGCAGGGCGGCTGGAATGAACCCCAGAGCCGTGATAAAAATCAGCGTTTGAACGGGCAGTGACCAACTTTGGCCGCCATTAGGCAAGGGCTGGCTGATGATGCCAGGCAATTCGGCAGCGGCGCTCATGGGGAACAGCGGTAGCAAAAGTGCCATAAGCAGGGTTACCAAACGCACTGAATTCAAACGTATTGAACTTAATCGTATTCGGTAAAGCTGTGAGACAAGTTTTTTGCCTGTTACTCGATTGCCTGCCATAAAGAAAACTCTACTTTTCATCATCGTCCTTGTCGTTCCTGCTTTTTCTCTGGAGCGTATTTTTTAGCATCTGACCAAACGGCAGCGACTTGAGTACGTTGTCCTTTTCCACGTCATCAGGTGGTGCAGGCATTTGATGCAGCATATTGATCTGTTGAGATGTCACGCCCAGTACCAGCCAATTGCCTTCGATTTCCACCACAACGACCCGCTCTTTTGGACCGAGTGAGCAGCTTGCCTTAACATTTAACAACCGATGATTTTTGTTTTTGGCGGGAGCAAGACCCAAACGGCGAACCAGCCATGTTATGAAGAATATCAGCAATAAAACACCACCCAATGCACTACTGACTTGCATCAAGGTTTGTCCGGCCGGGAGAGGTTCGGTACTGCCTGTCGTGCTGACGGGTACGGCATCAGATGCCGTACCGCGTTGAAAAGACGCATGAAAGGAAGGCTGGTTCGCCATCATGGTTAACGACTCAAGCGACGCATGCGTTCAGAAGGAGTGATGATATCTGTGATACGGATACCGTATTTATCGGATACAACAACCACTTCTCCTTGTGCGATCAAATAGCCATTGATCAGAATATCCAACGGTTCACCCGCAAGGCCATCAAGGGAAACAACAGAACCTTGTGACAGTTTCAGTAGCTGTTTAATGGTCATTTTGGTGCGACCCAGCTCGACAGAAAGCTTAACGGGAATATCCATGATCAGATCAATATCAGAAAGCTGGGAGAGCACATCCTGTGGTTCCAGATTCTCAAATATTGACGCGCCGCCGTCAGAGGTTTGCTGTGCGGCCTGTTGTTCCAGCGCTTCTGCCCACATATCTTCAGTCAGTCTGGTATCTGTGGGTTGTTTAGCATCACTCATTGGGCTTTTCCTCATCCAGAGCAGTTAAAACAGGGTTAATCAGGTGTTCAACACGCAGGGCATACTGCCCGTTTAGTGTTCCATATTGACTGGTGAGCACAGGCACACCATCAACGTGAACGATCAGGCGTTCAGGTTTTTCAACCGGCAAAACATCGCCGGCTTTCAGTTCGAGGATCTTTGACAGCCGCAGGGGAATATCAACAAAATTCGCCACCAGTTCTAATTCTGAGTGCTGAACTTGTTTCACCAGACTTTTACGCCACTGACCATCTTCCTGACGCACATTTTCCACGGGTGGATTGGTCAGACGTTCGCGCAGAGGTTCGATCATGGCGAATGGAATACAGATATTAAATTCGCCCGTCAATGCACCAATCTCCACATGAAATGGTGTCGTAACCACGATATCGTTCGGTGAAGTAGTGATATTGGTGAATTTTACCTGTGTTTCGGAACGCACATATTCCATTTCAATTTTAAATATAGAATCCCAGGCGTCCCGATAGGCATCCAACGCCAGTTTCAGCATTCGGTTGATGATCCGCTGTTCGGTATGGGTAAATTCACGGCCTTCCACTTTGGTGGGAAAACGACCATCTCCGCCAAACAGGTTATCAACGGCGATATAAACTAAACTGGGTTCGAAAGCGAATAGTGCGGTTCCCCTCAATGGTTTCAAGTGCACCAAATTGAGATTGGTTGGCACGGCCAGATTGCGGGCAAATTCGTGATAAGGCTGAACCTTGATAGCGCCGACCGTAATATCCGGGCTGCGGCGCAGCATGTTAAACAGCCCCATCCTGAATTGGCGGGCAAAACGTTCATTGATGATTTCCAGTGACTGCAAACGTTCGCGTACAACGCGGCGTTGCGTATTGGGATCGTAAGGACGAACCTCACTTTCTCCGGACGCAGTTTGTTCCACGTCATCAGTAGAGGCACTGTCACCATTTAGCAGAGCATCGATCTCTGCCTGTGAAAGAATATTGTCACTCATTGTGATTATCGCAGAATAAACGTGGTAAACAATACATCGGTGATCTCTTGATCAGGTTCACCGGGTATCAGTGTCGGGTTTAATGTCTGTTTGATCTCTGCCACCAAATGCATCTTGCCGTCATCTTTTGCTAAATCAGCCGCTTTCTGGCGAGATAATAACAGCAACATACGGCTACGAACTTCTGGCAGATAATCATGCAAGCGTTGACGGATTTTTTCGTCAGACAGACGCAATGTGACTCCAACATACAGAACACGGTCGAAATGATCTTCGTTGTCGATCAAATTGACGGTAAAAGGTTCCAAAGACATAAACACAGGTGTTTCAATGGCTTTGGTTTTTGTTGTACTGTTATTGGCCGACTGGTTCATCGCCCACCAGCTATACCCTCCGATGGCAGCACCAATAACAGCAATTAGTACTAACAGTATCATCCAAATTGGATTTGTGCGTTTATGCTCGTAGCTATAATCAGACATGGACAGACAAATTCCTGTTTTCCGTGGCGGATAAGTCCCCGCGCATTCCGTGGCGGGTCTGCTTATCCATCAAAATCAATATCAATTATCCCGCGTCTTTGTTCCGGCAATGGCAGGAACAAACGTGGAAAAAACCATTAACTCACACGTTTGTTATCGACCCTTTTTCTCTTTCTTACAGCGCATAATAATATTGGGCGAATAATCAGGTGGATAATTAGGCAAATGTATCAATACCCCCTCGGGTCGAGGCGAGTTGTTGAGGTGTCATTCTAATGGCTGAGGCAGGAGAAGCCGTTATTCCTGTTGCGGCTGCCAAGCCATGACTTTGGGTATCTTCACGGGAACTTAAATGGTCGTTGGCATGATTAGTGGCATGGTGTTCTTGCTGCCAATTCCCTTGGGCATCGCTATTTACGCTGCTTTGCGCCAATTGAATGCCATTTTCAGCCAATGCATGGCGAAGTCCCGGCAATGCAGCTTCCAGTGCAGCACGAACATTTTGATGAGCAGAAACAAAATGCAATTGTGCTTGATTGTCTTCAACACTCATGCGGATATGCAGCGCGCCCAATTCTTGGGGATGTAGGCGAAGTTCTGCTTGTTGCAGTCCATTACGGTTAAAGAACAGGACATGTCGGTTGAGCTGTTGCTGCCATTCTTCACTGCCAAGATGAGCATTCAACAATGGTGCGGTTGTTCCACTTAGCTGAAATTGGCCCACAGGTTGCTGTCCGGCTGAAAGTAGGGGAGATGCTGCCAATATTGCAGGAGAATCAATTGAGGTTGTTTCAGCAGTAGTGGCAGTTAATGCAGGAGCAGCCGCCTGAAGCAGATTTAATTCCTTACCGTTGCTCGAAGCTGAATTTTTAGGAATGGCATTACTTTGGAGAGCCTGGTTGAACTCTGCTTTATTGCTGGTAGCAAGTTTTATTTGTCCAGCGGCTGGTACCAGTGTGGAGCGAATGTCGGTGGCATCGTCTGATTTATGGTTCAGTGCAGTATTCCGTGCAGCAGAAAGATGTATGCTTTCATCCCGATCACTCTCTTTAGGTGATTCAACAAGATCTATATTGGTCAGCTTGGCATCTTTGGGATTTTTGTCCAGCAGCGCACTGGCAAGGCCGCCTTCACTATCCAGTAATTTATCCAGTAATTCATTTTCTGCCAATCCATCGGTGTTCTCGGCAAGCGCCACAGTACCTGTAGGAGAGGTAACTAATCCGGCAATCTGAATCGGAATAACCGCGCTTAATGCATCGGCTGACAGTAAATCGTCATCTTTCAATAGAGTAAATTCGGCATTGTTCTCTTGCAGAGTGATTTCTTTCGGCAATTTATCTTCGGCAGTCTTGTCTGATACGCTCTGTAATTGCGACCATTCGCTTTTTACTGTTTTATTAACAACGGAATTTCCTTCTTTCAGGCTATGTTTACCTGCCTGAGCCGGGCGCTTCTGCATAGAGGCTGTTTCTGCATCAAGAAGCTGCCCGAATTTAGGGGAATGGCTATCGTTCACGAGATCATTTAAGGATGACTGACTTTTTGCCGAACCTTTATCCGTGAGTTTTAAATCCGTAGGCAAAAGAGTGAGATTCATTGTTTCATTCTCCGTTGTGCACCACGTTGTGCGTACTCGTCCATTTGTTTTTGCTCCATGCGATTTTGGTGTAACTTCAGATTATGTTCTGCCCGCTGTTGCAGTGTGTCGAAGGCGTTCAGACGCTGCTGTTTTTCCTGCCATTGAGATATGGCTTGCTCAAGTCGTGTTTTCCATTGAGTGAGCTGTAACTTGTGCTGTTCAATTGCCATTTCCAGCGTTTTCATAAACTGCTGGTAATTCTGCCATGTTGAGCAGGGCATGCCGCTGCTGAGAGTGTCATTCAAACGGGTACGATATTCATCCTGATAATTCATTAACGCCGTGAGTTGTTGCTCCATTTGCTGGTGGTTTTGCCGAATCTGAGCAAGCTGAGATGCCGCTTTTTCTGCCGCATCTTGGGCAAGTTCACGTAAAGTCACGAGAGGGGAGTGTTGTTGCATGTATTTCCTCGTATTAATCACTACGCAGACATAAGCGTTACTGAATTGCATCAAAGTTATATCGGCATCGAACCGACAAACGTTATACCCGTTGGCCGAATACTCTTCGGCGAAATTTTCATAAGCAAGATATTATGTCGGTAACAATTGTTGAAGCTGAGTACAGGCCGTATCATATTCACTGCGTTCATCAATGCCTTGTTGCAGGAATTGAGCCATGTGCGGATAAAGCTCAATCGCTTTATCCAACAAAGGATCACTACCCGCAGCATAAGCCCCAACGTTGATCAAATCCCGGTTACGCTGATAACTGGAAAGCAACTGTTTAAAGAGCTGTACCCGCCGGTAATGGGTATTGTCGATCAGAGAGGTCATGGCACGGCTGATGGATGCCTCAATATCAATGGCCGGATAGTGGCCTGATTCTGCCAACGAGCGTGATAACACGATATGGCCATCAAGGATGGCTCGGGCAGCATCGGCAATGGGGTCTTGCTGGTCATCACCTTCTGTCAGAACAGTATAAAATGCAGTAATGGAACCGCCGTCACTGACGCCATTACCCGCCCTTTCTACCAGAGCGGGTAATTTGGCAAATACAGAAGGGGGGTAACCTTTGGTTGCCGGTGGTTCGCCGATAGCCAGTGCAATTTCGCGCTGGGCCATGCTGTAGCGGGTCAGGGAATCCATGATCAGCAGCACATGTTTACCGCGATCGCGAAAATCTTCGGCGATGCGAGTCGCGTAAGAAGCCCCCTGCATCCGTAACAGCGGCGAAACATCCGCAGGAGCGGCGACGACCACTGAACGTAACAACCCTTCCGTACCTAAGATATTTTCGATAAAGTCTTTGACTTCCCGGCCTCGTTCACCAATCAGCCCTACGACGATCACATCGGCTTGGGTATAACGTGCCATCATGCCAAGCAATACACTTTTACCAACCCCCGATCCAGCGAACAGCCCCATGCGTTGTCCGCGTCCTACCGTCAGCAAGGAGTTGATGGCACGAACGCCGACATCCAGTACATTGCTGATTGGAGTTCGTTGCAGGGGGTTAAACGGAGTTGTTGTCAGGGGAGCGCGATAGCCTGTATCGGGAGCCGGTAAATCATCAAGAGGACGTCCTGCACCATCCAGAACCCTGCCAAGCAATTCAGGCCCCAGAAGCAAGCGCCGCCCCCCTCCGGCATCCTCACCGTATGAGCGGGCATAGACGCGGGCTCCCGGTACAATGCCTTCCAGTTCTTCCATTGGCATTAACAGTAGTTTTTCGCCATTGAAGCCGACAACTTCACTTTCGACTTCTTCAATCTTTTTACCATTCTGACGCTCGATAAGGCAGGTCGAGCCAAGGGGCATATGCAAACCAGTGGCTTCCATGACCAGACCTGTAGCACGGGTAAGGCGCCCATAGCGACGTACTTTTGGTGTTTTTTCCAGACGCTTTTCCAGTGAATCCAATGTTGCCAGCCAGCGTCCGAGTCTTGCTGTCATCATAATTCTCCCGATGCTGCCAGACGGCACATTTCGTGCCAGCGCGTGGCTAAACTGGCATCCAGATCCCCTTCATCGGCACTGACTTTACAGCTACCCGGATGCAATTTGTTATCTGCAACCAAACGCCAGCCATTCAACGTCAGAACTTCCCCCAGTTTTTGCTCAACCAGAGGAATGTTTTGTGGATGGACTCGCAGCTGAGGTTTACCGCTGAACATAGGTTCTTGCTGGATAAATTCACGGATTTGATTCAACAGGGCAGTGCCGTCACAAACAGCGGGTTGCCCTAAGATATGGTGAGCCGCTGTCAGTGAAAGTTGCATCAGACGTGAAGCAATAACGGTATCTAATCCATCCAATGAATGGCTGAAATCCATCAGTAGTGCTTTCCACTGGTCAATGACAACTTGCTGTTGTTGTCTGGCTTCTTGCAAACCCTGTTCCAGTCCGGCCTGTCGGCTTTCCTGGAGTCCTTGTTCATAACCTTGAATCTGGCCTTCTGCAAAGCCTTGCGCATGACCTGCTTGACGGGCCTGTTCTTTCAGCTCGTCCAGCATTTTTGCCTGTTTCAGCAGAATCTCTTGTTCGCTGGGCGGCTGTAATTCATCCATTGGTTCCAGTTTTGCCCGCAGAGATTCCCATTGAGTCAATTCGCCCGGCTGCCAAGGCTGCCAGTTTCCTTTATTTGGCTTATCAGACATAGGTATCGTCACCACCATTCAGGATCATATCGCCACTTTCAGCCAGACGACGAACCACAAGCAGGATGGTTTTCTGTTCAGCTTCCACCTGAGACATACGGACAGGGCCACGATTTGCCAAATCATCACGCATGATTTCAGCAGCGCGTTGCGACATATTGTTGAGGAAGTGATCGCGCAATGCCTGATCGCAACCTTTCAATGCCACAAGCAGAGATTCGGTCGTAATTTCCTGCAACAAACGCTGGATACTGCGATCGTCCACGCCGATAAGATTTTCGAACAGAAACATTTCATCAATGATTTTCTGTGCCAGTTCACCATCATAGGTACGAACCGCATCAATGACGCCTTCTTCTTGCTGGCTTTTCATCAAGTTGATGATTTCTGCCGCAGTACGAACACCACCCATCTTGCTGCGTTTGAGATTTTGACCGTCCAGCAGGTTATTCAGGACTTCAGTCAATTCTGCCAATGCGGAAGGCTGTACACCGCCAAATGTGGCGATACGCAGCATGACATCGTTGCGCAGGCGATCATCAAACAGGGCAAGGATATCGGCTGCCTGACCTCGGCTCAGATGAACTAAAATGGTGGCAATGATCTGCGGATGTTCATCCCGGATCATATCGGCGGCCATCTGCGGTTCCATAAAGTTGAGGGTTTCGATTCCTGTAGTGGTATCACGGGATTCAAGAATATCCTCAAGCAGACTGGAAGCCCGCTCTTCACCTAATGCTTTGATCAATACGCTGCGTAGATAATCGTTGGCATTAATGCTGAGGGCAGCATATTGCCCCGCATCTTCTTCAAACTCCGCCAGTACTTCAACCAGTTGCTGGGTGGAGACTTGTCTCATCCCCGCCATTGCGATACTGAGTTGTTGTACTTCCCGCGAATTCAGGTGCTTGAACACCTCAGCTGCCTGATCTTCTCCCAGGGTCATTAACATGACGGCACTTCTTTCTGTTCCGGTCAGGCTCATTGTTCGTTACTCATCCATTGACGGATCACCAGCGCAACAACGCGAGGATCTTTTTCTGCTAATTCACGGATACGCTGACTTTGAAGTTCAGCATTGACTCGTTGACGAGCCATTTTACGTCGCATTTTTTCATCCATTTCAGCATTGGTTTCTGTGTTTTGTTTCTGCTGATTTTTCTGCGTATCCAAAGCCGCTTTTTCCGCAGCACGTTTTTTGGCAATTTGCGGTACGATCATTTTACGCCACAGTAACCATGCAATGAGTGCCAGCAGTAACCAACGGCCTGCGTCCAGTAATTTATCCAGTAGGACAGGGTGCTGCCAGAACGGGAGGGTTTCTATCACTTCGGTGGTGTCATTGAACGGAGTATTGACCACATTCAGGCTATCACCACGGTCAGAAGAAAAACCCATTGCCTCACGGGTCAGCGCTTCGATTTGTGCTAATTGTTCTGGTGTCAGCGGTTTTGTTTCAGACCCGTTTTCTCCCTGAGCGGTGGTGTAGTTGACTACAACGGCAACCGAAAGACGTTCCACTGCGCCAGCGTGTAATTGTGTATGGCGAATGGTGCGATCTACTTCATAGTTGGTGGTTTCGTCATAACGATTATTACGATTATTGCTCACCATGCGCTCATAGCTATTATTTCTATTATTGCCCTGCTGTTGATCAGATTTTTCGTCACCATTGCCTTTGGAGTTAGCATTGGTATTTGGTTTTTCAATCGGTGCGCTCGGTGCAGCACTTGGCTGATTCGACAATGCCCCCGGTACACCGCCCACCAATGGCCCGCCGTTTTGTTCGCTGGAACTGCTCTGTTTGGAGCGGACAGCCGCCTGATTTGGTGGCTGATTCGGCCTATACTCTTCTGCTGTTTCCTCGCGGCGGGAAAAATCGACTTGAGCCGTTACCTGCGCATGTATATTGCCACGACCGACGACAGGAGCCAGAATTGTTTCAATGCGTTGCTGGAAACGATTTTCAATTTCCTGCGTATATTTCAACTGAGTGGTATTTAAATCACGGCCAGTGGCATCGGCTTGTGTCAGAAGACGTCCTGATTGATCCACAATCGTGACATTCCCTGCTGGTAAACCGGCAACACTGCTTGAAACCATATGCACAATGGCATTGATTTGTCCTTCATCCAGTACACGTCCTTGCAACAAACCAACAGTGACAGAAGCTGACGGTGATTTCTGTTCACGAACGAACAAAGAAGGTTTTGGCATAGCCAGATGAACTCGGGCGCTCTGAACCGGGCCGAGAGATTCAACAGTACGGGCCAACTCGCCTTCCAGTGCGCGTTGGTAATTGACCTGTTCACTGAACTGACTAATGCCGAATTTCTCTTTATCCAGAAGTTCAAAACCCGCAGCCCCGCCTTTGGGCAGTCCTTGCTGTGCCAGTTT
The DNA here is from genome assembly GCF_963897815.1 of Xenorhabdus sp. Sc-CR9. Lineage (NCBI taxonomy): Bacteria > Pseudomonadati > Pseudomonadota > Gammaproteobacteria > Enterobacterales > Morganellaceae > Xenorhabdus > Xenorhabdus sp. Sc-CR9. Next base: position 7,994 of record NZ_CAWQTY010000173.1, on the reverse strand, counting down.
CAGGCGGGTTTCATGTATTTTATCAGTAGGTATCATGATCGCAGAACCATTTTCGGAAAAACGGTAAGGGACATTCATCTGGGTTAATTGCGTAACGATTTCGCCGCCATCCTTATCACTCAGATTGCTGTAAAGCACCCGATAATCGGGGCTGCGCAACCAGAGAAACAGAGCAACGACAATAGCGATGGCAGCGGAGCCAGCAACTAATAACGGAACTTTCGGATCAGCTTTTATCCTGCTGATAATAGCGCTGAAACCTTTGTTTTGGTTTTCAGCGTCGTTTGTTGCACTCATAGACGATCCTTGCCTTGCTGGTCAACATGAATACTAAAAGCGTGGCGTAACAAAACAGACTCCCCATACGCAAGCGAAAAGATTCTTCCTATTATTAATTCCATCATTATTCGCTGTTCACACCTCTTTTAATGGCACAATAAGCTTTGAATTTTGACTTCAATTACCCGCTTTAGATTAGAAGGGCTATGTTACGGTGGCAGCGTGGAAAAACTGCCAACCAGCCCACGGCTAATATGGCACTTAATCACGTCATCAATAGGGTGATTTAACGCGAGGTTTTTATGTCAATTCAGGCAATTGAAGGTGTGCTGCAACAGATGCAGACTCAGGCATTACAAGCAGCAAACATTGCCAAACCGCTGCCAGTGCAGAGTGGTTTTGCCAGTCAGCTCACTGCCGCAGTAGAAAAAATAAACCAGACACGTTTGAGCGCGGTCAAGCAAGCACAAGATTTTACGCTGGGTGCTCCCGGCGTAGAGCTAAATGATGTCATGGTTAATATGCAGAAGTCGAATATTTCGCTGCAAATGGGGATTCAGATAAGGAATAAGTTGATTAGTGCGTATCATGAGATTATGAATATACAGGTTTGATAGGTTAATTGTGAGAGTCTATCAGCCTGTTTTATTTGTTATAACCCCTACAGGGATAGACTCTAAATATGATTTTAGTTATAAATCGGATGTCATACTATTTAATAAAGTTGCTCAATGAATTGGTTATGTGTTTTTTGTAAAAAATATGCTGAATCAATTACGGTATTATAGCAAATGAACGTACCGGAAAGCCTGATGCGTTTTTAGGTTTAGCTACGACATTGAATATTATTGCTCCACGAACAGGAATTTCTTCCAGATTAGTCAAAAGTTCTATTTGGTAGGTATCTTGCTCCAATACATAATATTCACCCAATAATGCATTATTTTGTCTAAAATTTTTGGCTGAGTCAGTATCGAAGGTTTCATGCCCGATGGCCTTGATTCTCCGCTCTTTAAATAAAAATTTCAAGGCATCTATTCCCCATCCTGGAATTTGGTTATTTCCCTGTACATCTTTATTATCCATCTTTTCCTGAGATGGCCAGCGTTTGCTCCAGTCTGTTCTTAAGGCGACAAAAGTTTCTGCTTCTATGATGCCATGTTCATCTTCAAATTTAAGAATATCCTCTTTAGACAATGAAAAGTTAGGATCTTGCTGGGCTCTTTCTGACTGATCAATAACTATTAAAGGTAACACCAATTCTTGCAATTCCAGTTCATCAAGGGTACGGGCATCAGGAACAAAATGGCAGGGAGCATCAATATGTGTGCCATATTGACCGGGAAAGGTGAATTGTTGGACAAAAAATCCATTTTTGTAATCAAAAAGTGTTTTGAACTCAGCAGGGTTAAACATAAGAAAATGAGGTGAGTCTTTGTCAAAACTGTGTGTCAGATCAACCCATTTTTTTGATTTTAGTAAAGTGAGTGCTTGCAGAATATCACTGGTCATAACCACCTCTTTTGGTTTTTTTATGATTACACATCCATCATTTTTTCTCCGCAATCTATTTGTCAATAATCTATCGGCCCTGAGAGGCATTTCACAGATCCCGGTTCATTTATCCTTAATGAAAGGAGTGGGGATAACCCAACTCTCAGGTGTAATATCAATATAAGACGGTTCAGTTAATGAACATTCTTCCGCCGAAATAATTGAGGCAGCGATAAAAATCATAGGGGGTTTTTGCTTATCAATAAAAGGAATGGATATTTCTATAGTTTGGGTATAAAGCTGCCCCCAATCTAAAAACGTTATTGGTAACTTATTTTTTGCCAGTGGATATCTGGTGATAAATGTTGATACCGCCTTATACGGATCAAGTTGTTTATTTTCTTCAACAGCATGTTGTATGACTTTTTGTGCCGCTGATGATTCTATTGTCGCACAATAATTCAGACTTTCATCTATTGAAGAAAATCTCACATCAAAGATTGATAATACCATAATGATGGCGATCTTATTTATATTGTTTATTAACATAACTTATTATTTTATTAAATATAATACGTTATGGTGTCTCCTGTTAATTGCCTGAAAAATCTCTATTATCATTTTTTGGTTAATTTTTTGTTAAAATTATATATGAAAAACATTCTTGATTGTTTGTAAATTATTTATAAAATAAAATTCCGAATTAGTTTGACCCAAAAATCGATGGTGACAAATTGACACCACCTAAAATGAAAATAAATGAATGACACCATTAATCAGTGTTATTTTTAAATAGAATCAATGATGTCGCCGTTATATTTATTTGGGTTCTGTCGTAGTCAACTCCGTTTCATAGTTGCTGACGGGAAACTGTCCATAAGTATCGTGTAAGAGTTGTTTGCAGCTTTCTTGTTTAATCAGGTCGCTGAGTTCATTTAATCGTTTTTGCAACAATCTCTTAGTTTCTTTTTCATTATCCAAGACAGTTTGCAAAATTTTGGTCAATTGCTGCTGCAATGAAATTGGTGCATCTGAGTTTTCTGATATTAAAGTAACCACTTCTACTGCCTTCAGATAAGTGATTTCCATATCAACAAGTTCATCCCACTTTTCATTTTTAGCTAAATCAATCATTTGCTCACTTAAACTAAGGATCTGCTGATAAGCTGACAAAAGATCCATATCATTTTTCATTAAACAATATCCTGACTGGCGTTGTAATGAGAACCTATTTGCCGCCAAGAATCTGAAATCTCGGTAAGTAAATCAATCACTTCGGTAATGGCCTTCTCATCATTGCGTAAATTGGCATGGAGTAAACGGCGACTCATATAATCATATAAATCAAAAAGATTCTGAGTAATCTCGCCGCCTTTCTCGAAATCTAATCCCTCTTTGAGACCATTATCAATGATATTGATCGCCTTTGAAATAGCTAAACCTTTTTCTGGGATATTCCCTTGCTGCATCAGAATGATTGAACGACGTAGGGCGCTTAGCGCCCCATTGAACAATATCTGAATCAACTGGTAGGGAGAGGCATTCATGATTTCGCTCTCAAGATCTACTTGAGCGTATAACTGGCTTGCCGAACGTTGATACATAATGTCCTTTTATTATCTTAAAAGCTGGGCTAGGGATAAAGTTGCTTGATTCATTGAGCTGGCAAGCTTATCCAGTTCTGTAAATTGTTTTTTATAGCGCTCCATTGTGGCATCAATGTTTCTGTTGGTCTGCTCTACTTGTCTTTCTAATGTCTTAAGACTCTTGTTGATGCCTTCGGTCGCTGCGGCGATAGTCCCTTCATGACTATCCAGTGTTTTCTTCAATAGATCATAAGTTTGAGTTGCAAAACCGGTTTTTTCACCATCACCCATAAAGAAAGCCTTAACGTTGGCAGGTTTTTCTTTAAGGTTTTTTTCCAGTTTTTCGTTGCTGATTTCCAGTGTACCATCCAATTTTTGTTTGATGCCCAATTTATTCAGGGTAGCAATATCAGCAACATTTTGCGCTGCAACTAACTGGTGTCTTAGCTGATTTTGAATACTTTTTAATGTACTGTCACCCAGCAGGGCGCCATTGCTTTTTGACGCCGCTTCACCTTTTCCGACGGGTTTGAATTTGGTCAGCGAATCGAAAGTGGTCTGTAATTCGTTATAAGAATCAACCCACTTTTTGATTGCTTCTTTCATTGGCTCGATATCACGGGAAACGACCAGAGTTTCTGGTTTTGGTCTTGGTACTTTTTTGTCTTCTCCGTTGACTTTAACTATGACCTCTTCGGTTTCAGAAACTTTTTTCAGATTCAGAATAATGCCTTCCGGAGCATCTTTTATCTCATTGGTCTGGCGTTCAATAGGGATACCGTTAACGGTTAATTTTGCGTTGGTAGCCTCTACTTTTTGTGTCATTGCACCAGAGCCGCCGCCTTTGCTGTCAGAAGTATAGTTCAGCAATTTTCCCAATTCATCATCACCTTCAACTGTGATGGTCATGACAGATCTTGTGCCGGCCTTTTTTGAGGTCAGGATCAAATAACTTTTACCCTCTTCTTCTGTGCCGTTTTCATCTGCTTTGATAATGCTGGCATTAACGTTACCTTCTTTTTTCTTAATGGCTTCACGAATTTCAACCAGAGACGTTTCATTATCTTTCAGGGAAATGCGCATTGGCTCTTTTTCACCTGGTTGCGTGATAATAAGGGTACGGGTGCCTTTACCGGGTTCTCCTAACTGCTTTTTTGCATCAGGAAAGGCCTGAGAACTCAGGGATTGAGCCTTTGCAAGCTGTTCGACTTTAATATCATAGTTACCCGGGCTTGCTTTGGAATCCGTACTTGGGATAAATGTTTTATGATCTTCACTTGTTTTGGTGGTATTGAGTTTATCGAATTTTTTTAGTTCTTCGGAAGCACTCTTTAGTTTTTCCAAACTGCCTTTTAATGAACCAAAACCGGTCAGCTTTGCTTTATAACTGGTTTGCTGTTGCGCTAATGGTTCTAAACGTTTTTTTTCTGCTGCCTGAAGTTGATCCAGTATAGGACCCGTCCCTGATACGGCTCCCAATGCGGAAATGCTAGCCATGTTGACTCCTTTATTAGTAAAGTATCACTGGACATGTTATCGGACTCATTTGTGAAAAGTTTACTGACAAAATGATTTTTTTGATGGACAGAATAATTGATGAGAATAGGCGCTGTTTGGGTTATCGGGGAAAATAGAGGAAAAAATAAAAAAGTTTTTTCAAGAAATATTAAAGGTTCTTTTTAAGGAGCCGATAAAACTGTTGTCGGTGATGAACACCGTGGGCAAATAGGCTCAAACTAATTATATCGGCTTGATTTTAAAAGGAACTCTATTATGGCATCAGTCATTAATACTAACTATTCATCTCTGCTGGCTCAGAACAACCTGACCAGATCTAAAGGCGTTTTAGGTTCTGCTATTGAACGTCTGTCCTCTGGTTTACGTATTAACAGCGCGAAGGATGATGCTGCTGGTCAAGCGATTGCCAACCGTTTTACTGCCAACGTTAAAGGCCTGAATCAGGCTTCCCGTAACGCAAACGATGGTATCTCTATTGCCCAGACTACCGAAGGTGCTCTGAACGAAATCAACAATAACCTACAACGTATTCGTGAATTGGCTGTTCAGTCAAAAAACGGCAGCAACTCTCAGAACGATATTAAATCTATTCAGAATGAAGTTAAACAACGTCTGGATGAAATTGATCGCATCTCTGAACAAACTCAGTTCAATGGTGTTAAGGTACTGAGCAAAGATAGCAAAATGACTATTCAGGTTGGTGCTCATGATGGTGAAACTATCGATATCGATTTGAAAGAAATTAATAGCAAAAAACTGAACTTAGATAAGTTTAGTGTGTCTCCTAGTGTCCCTCATGCTGGTAATAAGTTATCTAAACCAGCCACCGCCGCAACCGGTACTACAGCCACGGCATTTGATTTAGGAGAGACAGCTATTACCGCTTTGAAGCTAAATGACATGGAAGTATATCATGGAGTTGATGCGAATGGTCAAGAAGATACATCAACGTATGTATTACAAGGTGTTAATGATAAAGGTGAGACTGTATACCACTCTGTAACAGTTACTGCAGCGTCTGGTAAAGTAACTGCTCCTACGGCACTAGCTGTTACTCCTACTACTTCCGACAATCTGGAAACGTTGGACAAGGCTCTCTCAGACGTTGACAGCGTGCGCAGCGCCTTAGGTGCAGTACAAAACCGTCTGGAATCCACGGTTAACAACCTGAACAACACGGTTAATAACCTGAGCGCTGCAAGAAGCCGTATCGAAGACGCTGATTACGCAACTGAGGTTTCCAACATGAGCCGTGGTCAGATCCTGCAACAGGCGGGTACTGCTGTTCTGGCTCAGGCAAACCAGATCCCACAAACCGTTATGTCTCTGCTGCGTTAATTTCTATTTTCCGGTTGAGCATTTATGCAGGGCAACCTGCATAACCAACGCTTATAAAATAAGGATCGGTTCGCCGATCCTTATTTTTTGTTAATTGTCAAGGACAGCCTGAAACTTGCTATGCATTTGGGCGGACATCAAAAATTTCGCATAGGTGAAAAAGAAGTGCTTTTACTTCATTGTTCAAACGATTGTACCGATTAGGGGATTGGATAATGGTATCCAGTCTCTTATCCAAAGGTGTCTGTTGTTGTGAGCGATTTGTATACCGCCGAAGGCGTGATGGACAAAAATAGCCTCTGGAAGCGCTATGTACCACTAGTTCGCCATGAAGCTTTGAGGCTACAGGTAAGATTACCTGCCAGCGTAGAACTCGATGACTTGCTTCAGGCCGGTGGCATAGGCTTGCTGAACGCGGTGGAGAGGTTTGATTCCATGCAGGGAACCGCCTTTACCACTTATGCGGTACAGCGTATCAGAGGTGCAATGTTGGATGAGTTGAGGAGCCGTGATTGGGCTCCGCGTAGTGTGCGGCGTAACGCACGGGAAGTCACGCAAACCATCCGTAAACTTGAGCAAGAGTTAGGCCGTCCAGCCAGTGAGCAGGAAGTTGCTAAAGAATTAAAGATTAATCTGATAGAATATCGGCAAATACTGTTAGACACAAATAACAGTCAACTGTTTTCTTATGACGAATGGCACGAAATTCACGGTGAAAATTGTGAACCGATGGTTGAGGAAGAGCATGAGACAAATCCTCTCCAACAATTACTGGAAGGCGACCTTCGTCAGCGGGTGATCGATGTTATTAAGTCATTGCCTGAACGGGAAAAGATGGTTCTTACGCTGTACTATCAGGAAGAACTTAATCTTAAAGAGATCGGCGCAGTGCTTAACGTGGGGGAATCCCGTGTAAGCCAGCTTCACAGTCAGGCGATAAAAAGGCTGAGGGCGCGTTTGAATCCAGAGAAGTAACTTTTTGCTTATTTGTTTTTTTGTTAAGACTATACACAGGGCTTTATCTCTTATGTCTGTTACAACACAAAAGAAACGGCCTCTCAGCCGTTATATCAAGGACTATAAACATAGTCAGACTCATTGTTTGCACTGCCATAAAACACTTGATCGTATTTCTCTTGTTTTTAACGGTCAGGTCATCAATAAAGAAGCTATTTCTGAGATGACTGAGTTGGTAGATGACAAAACTTGGAATGAGTTACAGGGTAAATTTGTGGCGTTGTGCCGCTTTTGTAGTGAAATTTATTGTAATAGCCAGACTGATTATTTCGACATTATGTCATTTAAACAGTATCTGTTTGAACAAACGGAGATGAGCCATAGTACTGTGCGTGAGTATGTGGTTCGTTTAAGACGTTTGGATGAATTGCTGACTTCAAGTAATTATCCGGCTAATGAGTTCACGCCAGAAAAAATTCAGGAACAACTCAGCGAGAAATTATCTCAGTCAGCTTTCAGTAATTATAATATTGCCCTGCGTAAATATGAGCAATATCTGAGCTGGCAACAAAATGGTCATTGATTAATTAGGCCGATATATAACGTTAGCCCGATTGAACGGTTCTGGAGGGGAATGTATGATAATTACATTCCCCTCTCTATTTTTTACTTTATTTTCATTGTTATATTTAAATTAGAGCGTGTTGACCTTTGTTGTACATGTTTCAATCGACCCACATAGGGAGCCACATGATTGAAAATGCCAAAGCAACGAGACTTTCATAATTTCTTGCTAATTTGTCATACCGAGTAGCTACTGCT